>JABWAT010000008.1 GCA_013360915.1 Bacteroidota bacterium | reverse complement strand
GAACCCACCCTCGCTCCGGCTCTCTCCGTCGTCTCCAACTCAAGAGCCTTTTCGTGAAGGGACTGCAAAGTTATTTCAAAGATTTTTTATTGTCAAGAGGAGATGAAATAAGTCTTGAAAAAAATTTCTTCCACCCTTGAAAATAATAGCCTGAATAGCTGCAGGGGTTACAAGAATCCGTCCGATCAGACTTTGAATCAATAGCTCATGTCGATTTGTGAAAGAAATGTGGAAAAGTTGTCGTTTTTGTGGATAAGTCGGAGTTCATTGTCCGAATTTTGGATCTGCTTTTCTGAAAAACAGGAAAATTGGCGATAATTGCGGCCATTTAACCGGAATCTTCATGCTCGGACATACCTATTATATGGATGCGGCCCTGAGGGAGGCGGAAAAGGCCTTCGATGCCGGCGAAGTACCGGTTGGTGCTGTTCTGGTAATTGAATCCTCCATCGTTGCCAAAGGCCGCAATCAGGTCGAACAACTCTCCGATCCCACAGCGCATGCAGAAATACTTGCGATTTCCGCTGCCGCCTCCTCACTCGGAACCAAGCGTCTGGAATCGGCTGTCCTCTATACCACCCTCGAGCCCTGTCCCATGTGTTCCGGCGCCATTCTTCATGCGCGGCTGAAACAGGTGGTGTTCGGTGCAATGGATTTGAAATGGGGATGTGCCTCCACCTTGCATCATTTGTTGCAGGATAAACGCTTCAACCATCAGGTCCCGGTTATTGGGGGAATCAGAGAAAGTGAATCGGAAACCCTGCTGAAGTCCTTTTTTCAGCGACTCCGATCGGGCGAGACCAATTTAAACTGATCGCGAAGGCAGCCTGCCTTTTGTTGAAGATGAAACGACACATTATATAATAGAAGGATGATGAGATGATATACCATACTGTTCTTTTCAAATGGAAACCCGATTCTCCCGCGGCTAAAATCCGACTGGCTGTGGATGCATTGAATGGGCTGCAGGGGAAGGTTCCCTCCTTAAAAATGATCAGTGCCGGGGAGAATTTTTCTGAACGGTCCGCCGGATTTTCCCATCTGCTGGTCAGTACTTTTCTGACCAGAAACGATCTTCAGGCCTATCAGGTACATCCCGATCATCAGAAAGTGGTGACTGAATTCATCCGCCCCATACTGGCCGAGCTGGTGGTGGGCGATGTTGAAGTTCCCTGAAAAGGAATTTTTAGGAAGGATCCTGCATTATTAAGTTCGACAGGCAAAAAACAGAAAGGAAAAGACAATAATGGGTATCGTATTGGTTGGACTCGTACTGGCGGTGGTGGTTTGGTTGATGAGTGAGCAATTGTTCAAATATAAATTTCAACTGAGGCTGGTTTCCGGGCTGATTGTCATCGGAGCCATTCTGGCTGCCTCCACAGTGATCGTTCCGGCTGGTAATGTCGGAGTCAGAATCCTGTTTGGGGCCGTTGATTCGACCACCATCGGGGAAGGACTTCATTTTATCAACCCGTTGATGGATGTCAAAACCATGACGGTCCGTACTCAGGAGGCCTTTGAGAACGCCGATGTTCCTTCAAAGGAAGGTCTGAGCATCAACCTGGAAATTTCCCTCCTGTTTAAACTGGAGCCTGGTTATGCCGGTGAAATCTATCAGAAAACCGGTGAAGGGTATAAAGATATTCTTGTGACCACCACGTTTCGTTCGGCCATTCGGAGTGCGACCGTGAATTATGAAGCCAAGGATCTGTACACAAGTGGCCGGGAACTGATTGCCGGCGCCATTTTCAAAGAGTTGGAATCCAGTCTGAATCCGAAAGGAATTATTATTGAAAGTGTTCTGCTCCGCAGAATTACTCTCCCGAAACAGGTCGAAGAGGCGATCAATAACAAACTGGCTGCC
Organism: Bacteroidota bacterium; assembly: GCA_013360915.1. Classification (NCBI taxonomy): domain Bacteria; kingdom Pseudomonadati; phylum Bacteroidota; species Bacteroidota bacterium. The sequence continues at coordinate 114,818 of JABWAT010000008.1, read as the reverse complement.
GAGCAGGAGGCAGAGCGTATGCGTTTTGTGCTTCAGAAAGAAGAACAGGAAGCTGAACGGAAAAAGATTGAAGCAAAAGGTATTGCCAACTATCAGGAAACCATCAGGCGGGGAATTGATCAGAACCTGCTCAAATGGAAAGCGCTGGAAGCCGTTAATGAGCTGAGCAAGTCTTCAAATTCCAAATTTGTGATTCTGGGCGATAAGACCGGATTGCCGATTATTCTGAACGACAAATAATCAGTCAGTGGGATGACCTTCGTAGGCCTGCCGGATGGTTTCAAGCAGAAACCGGCAGGTATGCGGAGATCCTGCAATAATATTACCCGACTGCAACATCCCTTCGCCGCCACCATAATCGACCACCATCCCTCCTGCTTCCCTGACCAGCAGAATTCCGGCTGCCACATCCCACGGTTTGAGTCCGTATTCCCAAAACCCCCCAAAAACTCCTGAGGCAGTGTATGCCAGATCGGAGGCCGCTGAACCGGCTCTTCTCACACCGTGACTGCTCCTGATGACCGTATCCAGTGTCTGAAAAAACCGGTTCTGGTGAGAAAAATCCCTATAGGGAAATCCGGTTGCGAACAGGGATTCACTTACAGGACGTTCTGAAACGTGGATGGTTTTTCCGTTTTTCCAGGCACCCTCCCCGCTTATGGCATAAAACCAGTCATTTCTGACCACTTCATGAATGACGCCGAGAACTGGCTGACCCTCTCTGATCAGGGCCAGGCTGATGGAATATTGAGGAAATCCATGTGAAAAATTGGTGGTTCCATCCAAAGGATCCAAAACCCAGTATTCAGAGCCGGATAGGGACTGGCTCCAACCGGTTTCCTCTCCAAGAAAGGGAACAGATGGGAAAGTGGATTCCAGATAGTCCCTGATCACCGATTCACTTTCTCGATCGGCTGCGGTGACCAGGTCGTTCTGATTTTTCAGACCGATATCCAATTCGCCCCGGTCGCGCAGGTGCTCCCAGTGCCGGATCCGTTCCGCAGCTTTTTCCATGATCCTGATCAGGCCGGTAAGGGCAGGGTGGGGAGGAAGTGAAAACCCGGGCATGGCTTAGTGGTGATGTCCGGTGGGTGTTTTTCCCATCAGGTAGAGAAAGTCCCAGCTGTAGATACCTGTCTGGTGCCCGTCACCCCAGCGAAAGGTGACTGCATAGTTTCCCACCGGATCAATTCCGGAAAGAGTATACCGGCCAGGGGTATCCAGAAAAACCTTTGACGGTTTGGAAGTTTTCAATAAAACGGTTTCGCCGCTGCAGGTGGCACAGGGACACAGGTCTCTCAGTTTTTTAAACGGGAGATGATGTAAACTGCCATCCTGCCAGGTAATGGTTAGTTCATTCTCGCCTGTTTTCTCGATTTTTTTGGGTTGGTTCATAGCTGTTGATTTGGTTGCAAAGGTAATCACTAATAGGAAAGGAGTCATCTTAAAGTCGTTATATTGTTGATTATCAATAATCAGCCTTTTACCTTTGCCACTCTTTTTTCTAAAATTTTAAATGAGCCAGAACCGTCTTTCACCGCTTGCAATTATCGGACTGATCTTCGGGGGAGGAATCTTCCTGCTGGTCGTGCTTGTCATTTTTGCACTGGCAAATATAGATCCGACGGCCATTGGTGAGGATGAGTGGACGTCTGATCCATCATTTGGGAACAAGATTGGTGAGGTGGAACTGACTGGCGACCTGCTCGATTCACGTGAGGCAGTCGAACAAATCAATCACTTTAAAGACGCTCCTGGTATTGGTGCAGTGCTCATCCGGATTGATTCCCCCGGCGGAGGGGTGGCGGTTAGTCAGGAAATACACGATGCAGTTCGTTCCTGCATGCAGAATGGAAAGCCGGTGATAGCTTCCATGGGCAGTGTGGCTGCATCGGGGGGATATTATGTGGCGGCGGCCTGTTCGCTGATTGTGGCAAATCCGGGAACCATCACTGGTTCGATCGGGGTCATTATGCAGTATCCACAGGTCAAGGATCTGATGGACAAAGTCGGGGTGGGGATGGTAACCGTTAAGTCGGGTGATTTTAAAGATTCCGGAAACCCGTTCAGAAAATCGACCGACCAGGATCTGGACTATTTCAGGTCTGTGATTGATGATGCCTATCAGCAATTTGTTGAGGCTGTTTCTTCCGGAAGGAAATTGCCCGAGAGTGAAGTCAGGTCTGTGGCCGAAGGAAAGATTTATACCGGGCGTCAGGCTTACAAGCTCGGCCTGGTGGATACCTTGGGAAGTTATGATAGTGCGGTCCGTCTGGCAGCCGGCCTTGCTGGAATTGAGGGGACCCCTGAAGTGGTTCGTAAACGGCCCAGAGAAAGTTTTATTGACTGGCTGTTGGGAGCCGAAGAACCAGCAGCGCGGACCCTGGTAAACCGGTTAACCGCCGATAAACCCCTGATTCAATACCGGATGCTGCCATGAAAATAACCAAATCGGATCTGATCAGAGACGTGGTTCGCGGCAGCGGGGTCGAACGTGATGTGGCCGATGCAGTGGTGAATAACCTGTTCCGTGCGGTTCTGGATCACCTCGACCAGGATCATACCATTGAAATCAGGGGATTTGGCACTTTCCGGCTCGAAGACAGAAAGGGAAAACCAGCCAGAAATCCATACCGGAATGAAGTGGTCATGGTTCCTGCTAAAAAAGTACCTGTTTTAAATTTCACCAGGGAATTTAAAAAACAAATTGGCGGAAAGTACTCACTCGAATGACTCGTCTGATTTGTGTGGAATGCGGGCAGCCCCGTTTACCGGAATCGGACCGTTGCTCCGGCTGCGGACGGGAATCCATTTCCCATGAGGAAGGACAAGCCGGGTCTGCCTCACGTGAGCTGGCGTTTCCATCTTCCTGGCCGTCGGGCATCCTGTTGCTGGTGATTGCCGGAGTGCTGGCGGGTGTGGTTCTGACCTCGATGACGGTTCATGATCACAGTTCCCATTCACAGGTCAGCGGGGAACCGGTTGCTGAGGCTGTGCAGACCGCGCCGGATTTGTCGCGTGAAACGATGCATTTCCAGGCCCTGAATGCAAAAACAGAAAAGTTTGAATATGCCAGTCGTATTGCCGATTCCCTGAATCACCTGGGTCAGCCCGCTTTGGCTGCTGCCTGGTTGGAAAAGGCCTGGCAAACTGATTCAACCGATGCAGGACTGGCGCTCCGGATAGCCAATATCTGGTTTGATGCCGGAATCAAGAAAATGGCAGTACCGTATTACCGGTCGTTTCTGAACCGGTTTCCCGATCAGGCGAATGCCAGAGTGGATTATGCCACGGCTCTGATGGAAGCTGGAGAGGTGATGCAGGCGGTGACTGAACTGAAGCGGGTGCTAGAACGAAATCCGACTCATCAGGTCGCCAATCTGAACCTGGGAATACTGAACCTGCAGATCGGGCGCCCGGATCAGGCTCTGATGTATTTTGAAACAGCCCGAAAGGCCGATCCTGTCTCTCAGGCTGGGATCCGGGCCGCTGAAATGAAAAGTTTAATAAAAACCCAAACTAATTAACCAATAACGATAAGGAGACCTTCCCAGTGCCATGCGGTAGGAAAAGAAAAAGACATAAAATTGCCACCCATAAACGTAAAAAAAGACTTCGGAAAAACCGTCATAAAAAGAAATAATTGTTAAGTAACCGGGTGGCAGGGGTGATGTGGTCATCACCACCATCCGGATTCCTTTTTGGTGTGATACGTGGGCGTGTCGGTAAAAGAGGTGTCATGTTTGTGATATCTGTCACTTTATTGGCGCGTTCTTTCCGTTTTGTTGGTTATTGCTTGACATAATTGCTATATGAGCTATTATTAAGTCATTGACTGTTTTTAAATAGTCAGGCATTCCAGACTTTGGTTTTGTTGTCCTCTCTACCAGACAAAGCCACCCGTCAGGGGCATTCTTTCCGGATAGTCAGAATCAGGTGTGGAACTCCAGTGCCGGGTTACCGGCGGTCTAAACAATTCACCTCAATCTTTATGGAGGTAACAAATGGAAAGCGGTTTTGGCAAGGGCCTTTTCTGGGGTCTGGTTGTCGGGGGTGTGGCCGGAATAGTTGCTGGTGTGCTGCTTGCACCAAAAAGTGGCCGGTCTGTCCGTCATGATATTGCATCCCGCCTGAACGAGTTTATCGAATCGGACTATCCGGGTGAGGATCATCCGGAACCATCGGTTTATAACGAAGGCAAAGCCAAAGGGGAAGCACTGATTGCTGATGCCAGAGAGAAAGCAGAAGTTCTGCTGGCCGATGCTGAAAGACTTCTTGATGCGATCAAGCATAATAAACCGGTTGAGGCGACCGCCTGAGCATGAGTCTGATCTCGAAACCGGTATTCCTGATTGACGGAGCACCGCTCGGGTTTTCCTGGGATGTGGTATCGGCTCTTCTTGACAGAGGTTCCAAATTTATTGTGGCTGTTAAATCGGCTGATGGTAAATGGGAGCAGGAATTCGTGAAACAGATCCGGAAATCAAATGGCGATGGAATTGCCGTTGATCCTCCGGAAAGGACAGCTTCCGGTATTACTCAAATGCTGGATAAGGGGCTTTCCAGGTATGGCCGGCTGAACGGAATTATGTATTTCCGTCACATGAAGACCAACAATGCTGCCCAGTTTCTCGATGATTGCCAGAATAAAATTCTTCCTGGCGTTAAATCCACCCATGAGATCTACGAATCCCTTCTGAAGCCCAGAGGAGAATCCTACCGCACCTTTCTGATCCTGTCCGGTCTTCCGTATGATGATTCCCGTCATTTGATACAGGATAAAATTCAGGAAGAAGCCGGTGATCAGTTAACTTGTCTGTACACTGGATTACCACTTAAATCCAACCCTTTCCTTTCTGCTGACCAGGCAACAGATAAAGAAACGCTGTCATGGTTGGTTTCAAAGATTCAATCTTACTATCCTCCTTCCTGAGACGATCCGGGCTGTTAGCTGCCCTCCTGATCCTTTATATAGTCCCTGTCAGGGGACAGACCTTCTCTTTACTACCTGATTCAACAGAAAAACCCCGGTTTAATTGGGGCGAACCCGCCAGATCGAATGTGGTTTTCAGGATGAACCTTCCCAAATCCTACACGGAAATACGGAATCTCCCCACGGTCATCAAACCCACCAGTTACCAGATGGGGGATCTGTGGTGGTCATTTCACCCGATACAGGGGACGGCTAAAATCAGATATGAAATCACACCCTTGCCTCTTAAGGATGTCAGTTTTGGGTTTTCGAAAACCCGGCAGGTATATGAGAATGGACAAAACCTGCTCAGACCACGGTTTCTGCGTACCTTTTTTGAATTCAGTGAACCGGATCGGACGGAATTATTCTTTTTATGGCAGATAAAAAATCTCGAAATTTTAACTACTTTGCAGACTGGTTCAGTACCCGGTTCAGCCGAGCCCCGTTTTAATCCCCAGAGAGAAACCCTGACCATCCGGCTGACCTATCGGTTTTAACGGAGTGTTATGAAAAACCTGCTATTGGTATTCGGAGGAAGGTCCGCCGAACATACCGTATCCATCACATCGGCGAACAGTTTTATCAGAGGATTTACTGGCCGGCATCATCGGGTGGTTCCACTTTATATTTCTCTGGAAGGAACCTGGATGCTGCCCGGGGACAGTTCCCTGAAACTGGATCCGGATTGCCTCCGGAAGGTATCGGTACCCGAGGTGAGAGAACCCCTCTTCGACTGGATCAGACAACATGTGGATACAGTCTTTCCGCTGCTTCACGGAACCTACGGCGAGGATGGAACGATTCAGGGTCTGTTTGAAATGATCGGTGTCCCATACATCGGGGCCGGTGTACTCGGCAGTTCCATGGCCATGGATAAAGTGATAACCAAAAGTCTTCTCGAATTTAATGGGGTCCCGGTCGTCCCATACCTGAGTTTCTACAGAATGGAATGGGAAGCTGACCCCTCGGGAATTCTGAAGAGGATACCCGGGAAGCTTCCTTCCCCCTGGTTTGTAAAGCCCGCCAATGCCGGATCCAGCATCGGTATCACGAAAGTCAAAGCTGAAAAGGATTTGTCCCTTGCCATAGAAACGGCCCTGAAATATGATGACCGGGTTCTGATTGAACAAGGCCTGAATGTAAGGGAAATCGAAATTTCGGTGATGGGGAATATCAGCGCACGGGTGTCGGTTCCCGGTGAAATCATTCCGGGTGCCGACTTCTATGACTATCAGGATAAGTACCATGCAGGGAAAAGCCAGTCGGTGATTCCTGCTGACCTTTCTGAGGAAATGATTAGAAAAATATCGGATTGTGCAAAAAAAGCCTTCGCCGTATTAAATTTGGAAGGCATGGCCAGAATTGATTTCTTCATTGACCGGGAAACCGGGGCCATCTATCTCAATGAAGTGAATACGATTCCGGGATTTACACCGATCAGTATGTATCCGAAAATGTGGGTCGCCACCGGACTCTCATATGATGATCTGATTGAATCTCTGATCGATCTGGCTCATCAACGTTTCAGACAGCGTAAAGAAATCGCAAGCAACTTTTTAACCATCGGATCGAGGTAGCGTTATGAATGTGTCCAATCCCTCCGCAATCCGGAATGTGGCCCTAGTGGGACATAGTGATTCCGGAAAAACCACCATGACGGAATCGGTAGCTTTTTCACTCGGAATTACCCAGAAAATGGGTTCCGTTAATCAGGGAAATACCATTTCGGACTATCATCAGGATGAAATTGATAAGAAGATTTCGATCAATCTCGGTCTGATTCATGGGATGTGGAGGGATGTGAAAATCAATCTGATCGACACGCCGGGTTATCTGGATTTTGTTGGTGACGTTAAAAGTGCCATGCGGGTTGCCGATACAGTTGTTATCACCATAAATGCCGTTGGAGGAATCGAAGTCGGAACCGAACATGTGTGGGACTTTGCTCTGACGAAATACAAACCCACTGCTTTTCTGATCACCAAACTGGATCGGGACAACGCAGATTTTGACCGGGTTCTCGCGAAGCTGAAGGACTACTATGGCCACTATGTGGTTCCGATTCAATTTCCTGTTGATCAGGGCATCGGGCACAAAACCATCATCGACTGTCTGATGATGAAGCAGCTGACTTTTGAGCACGGTAAAAAGCAGAATATGACCGTTTCTGATATTCCCGAGCGGTTCATTGCCCGGGCCGAGCAATATCATACCGAACTGGTTGAAACCATTGCGGAAACCGATGAAGAACTCATGAACCGGTTTTTTGAAAACGGAACGCTGACCGAAGATGAACTCCGGAACGGCATTCAACATGCATTGGTTGCCCGTACGTTCTTTCCGGTCTTCTGTTGTTCACCCGAACTGTCGGTCGGAACGGAGCGCTTCCTGGATATCATCGTGAATTTATTTCCTTCTCCGGTTGAACGCGGACCAGAGCATGCCTATGTCACTGACAGCATGAAGGACCATCAGATACAACCAGATGTAAATGGCACACCCATTGCCTTTGTGTTTAAAACATCCAGTGAACCTCACCTCGGTGAAATGTCCATTTTCAGAGTTTACTCCGGACATATAGATCCGGGTATGGACCTGGTCAATGCAGAATCCCATCAGGAAGAACGGATTAATCAGATTTATCTGCTGAATGGAAACAAACGGATCGACGTCACCAAGGTTTATGCCGGTGATATTGGTGCCGTGGTCAAACTGAAAAACACCCATACCAATGATACACTCTCTGTAAAAGGAACCGAGTATCATATCCGTCCTGTCGAGTTTCCTGATCCCATGGTCCGGGTAGCCATTAAGCCCCGCTCCAAAAATGATGAAACCAGGATCAGTGCCGGACTTTACCATCTGCATGAGGAGGATCCATCCTTCAAAATCACCTTCGATACTGAATTTCAGCAGCATATCATAGAAGGACAGGGTGAATCACACATTGATGTCATTCTGAAGCGGCTGAAAGATAAATACGGCGTTGAGGTTGATCAGGAGGATCCCCGCATCCCATACCGGGAGACCATCAAGGGCAAGTCCCGTGTTCAGGGTAAATACAAGAAGCAATCGGGCGGACGCGGACAGTACGGAGACGTCTGGATCCGTCTGGAACCTCTTTCCCGTGGTAGTGGATTTGCATTTATTGATGAAGTCGTCGGAGGTGTGGTTCCCGGTAAATTCATCCCGTCTGTTGAGAAAGGAATCAGAGAGCGGATGGAACGGGGAGTCCTGGCAGGATACCCCGTTGTGGATGTTCAGGCAACCATTGATGATGGAAGTCATCACCCGGTCGATTCAAGTGACATGGCTTTCAAAATGGCCGGTTCCATTGCCTTTAAAAAGGCCTTTCTGGAATCGAAACCGATCATCCTGGAGCCGGTTTACAAATTAACGGTGAAGGCGCCGGAAGATTTTATGGGCGATGTGATGGGTGATATTTCTTCCAGAAGGGGTAAAATCGCCGGAATGGATTCTGATGGGCATTTTCAGATCATCAATGCCACTGTTCCGCTGGCAGAAATGTATAAATACCAAAGTGCACTCAGAAGCATGACGCAGGGTCGCGGAACTTTCCATCGGGAATTTAACCATTATGAGGAAGTTCCATTCGAAATTGCTCAGAAAATCATTGCTGATTACAAAGAGAAGGCAGAAGAGGAAGAATAACCCACTTTTTGAGATTCACCGGTTTACGGTCTATTTTTAACCAATAGTAATTGGAAACAAGACGTGAACCGATTGTGGTCTCCCTGGAGATCTGCCTACATTGATTCATTTAAAGATACAGCCGGTAACACCGGCTGTATCTTTTGTGACTATCCCAAGATGGACAAGGATTCAGAAAACCTGATCCTGTTCCGGGGTACCGATCATTTTATTATCATGAATCTGTACCCGTACAACTCGGGGCACCTGATGGTGATCCCCTACCAGCATACCACCCGCCTTGAAGATCTGAGCTCGGCTGCATCTGCAGAAGCTATTTCGCTGCTTTCCAGGTGCCAGGCGGCATTGGCAGCCGGGCTGAAGGCACAGGGATTTAATATCGGTGTGAACCTTGGCAAGGCTGCCGGAGCCGGAATCGATGATCACCTGCATTTTCATATTGTTCCACGGTGGCAGGGAGATACGAACTTTATGCCTGTTTTTGCCGATATAAAAGTGATACCTGAAGAGATGATCCGAACTTATCAGAAATTAAAACCCTGGTTTACCGACAAATGAAGTGCTTTGTTTTTACCTCACTCTTCCTGATGATGGCGAACCTTGTATACGGGCAGGGTGTCAATGTTGAACAGTTAAAACAACAGGCCAAAGCGGCAGGTTACTCGGACTCTCAGATCGAAGCTGCCATTAATCAGGTAAAGAAGGATCGGAACGAGGAACCTGGTTCTTCCCAAATCAAACCCGGGTCTGAAGTGATGACCGTTCCGGGGACTTCTCAGGAACCAGTATTTGTTAATCAACCGGCTCAGGCCGCCCCCCCTCACTCCGGGCAATCACAAATGGAATTGAAGAAATTCGGAGTGGATCTTCTTTCCTCGGTCCCATCATCCTTCGATCCGAACGAATATGGTCCGGTTCCTGATAATTATGTTATCGGAACGGGAGATAAGCTTCAGCTTTCCGTCTGGGGACAAAGTGAGTTTTACCTGGAGGCCGAAGTGGACCGCCGCGGAATGATACAGATTCCCACTGTTGGGCTGGTGGCCGTTTCCGGCTTAACCTTAAAAAAAGCGGAATCCGTACTCTCCGAACGGTTATCGAAAAGTTATGCAGGAATCCGTTCGGGAGAATCCCGTTTTTCGGTTACCCTGAGTAAGGTTAGAAGCATCCGGGTATTTGTGGGTGGGTTCGTTAACCGTCCGGGTGCATATAAACTGACAGCAATTGCCTCGGTCCTGACGGCTGTTTATGCTGCTGGCGGTGTCACTCCATCAGCAGATTTGAGGCAGGTCGCCATTATCCGCCCGGATGGGGAAGTCGGTGAAGTCGATCTATACAGTAATCTGCTGGGATTACCGGTTAAAGGGGATGACAGGCTTGATCATAACTACATTGTGATGGTTAAAGGGGAAAGTCGGCCCCTTATTGTCACCGGATCAGTGAACCGGCCTGGAATTTATGATCTGAAACCAGGTGAATCCCTGCTTGACCTGTTAGCCTTTGCCGGTGGTGCCACACCCGATGCGTGGCTTGGTAACGTACAGATAAACCGGTTAATCAATGGGGAAGGTCGCCGGATTTTATCGGCAGATGCAAGAAATCCGCTTGAACCGGTGGCTTTACAGGCTGGCGACGAAGTCTATATTCCGGTAACCCAAAAACGTCAGTTCGGAACCATTGAACTGACTGGTGCCGTCCGTCAACCCGGAAAAGTTGAATATAAACCCGGAATGACCGTCCGCGATGCCATTGAGGCAGTGGGTGGGCTGAACCCATGGACCTACATGGAACGGGGTCAGATACGGATTGTTGAACCAGATTCATCCTTCCGGATGGAAGTATTCCACCCGGAAAAAGCACTTGCAGGAGATCCTTCTGAAAACAAGATCCTTTCGGATAACAGTACCCTGATCCTTAAATCCATCTGGCAGGTTACCCCTCGGTTTACAATTGATGTGGTTGGTTATGTGAACTCACCGGGCAAACTTCCCTTTCACGAATCCATGACGGTGGGTGATGCTGTTTTTCTCGCCAATGGTTTTCAGGATGAGGCATGGACAGGGACAATAGAAGTCAGCCGGGTGGACCCGAAAGACAGTACAGCAACCGACAGGAAAATTGCCTACATCAGTCAGATCAACAATCCTGGTGACCTAAATCGGTTTAACCAGGCACTGACTTTCCCTTTGAAACCGATGGACCAGGTGTATATACGGAAGAATCCGTTTTTTGAGCGGCAGCGCACCGTTAAGATTGAGGGAGAGGTCAAGTTTCCGGGAAGTTACTCCCTTACAGATAAGGACGAGACGCTCTATTCGGTTATCCGGCGGGCGGGCGGGCTTAAATCCACTGCCTACCTGTCTGCGGGAAGGCTATTCAGGGAGAAGGATAAGATTGGCTTTGTTGCCATTAATTTTGAAAATGCCATTTTGGATCCGCAGTCTGAAGACAATGTGATTTTGGTACCGGGCGATGTGATCACCGTCCCGGAGCGGGATAATACCGTCAGAATCCGTGGGGAAGTGGCCGTACAAACCAGTGTCCTGTATAATCCCGGGTCATCGGTCAATTACTATCTCAGTGAGGCTGGTGGACTGAAAGAATTCGGCGATTTGCGGAAAACCTATGTTATTTTGCCAAACGGCCGTATTTTTACTCCGTCAAAATATTGGATTTATCAGCCAGAGATTATCGCAGGTTCCACCATTGTGGTTCCTGTCAAAGAACAGGAAGACCCGATCGATTGGAAAGGGTGGGTGACCATCACGACCTCGACCCTTACCTCATTGATCACGGTTTTGGTCTTGTTACAACGGACCAATTAGTAAGCAGGGGCGAGATGTCCCGACTCCTGAATTAACCGATAAATACCGGAAACTATTGCAAACAACCATCATTTCGCGTCCGGTTTGCTGCTCTCTTCATTCCCCGACTGAGGGCTCACTGGATTTTTCCAGGTATCGGTCTGGTTTGACAGAAACGGTTCGCCGTTTATGGGGACTGACAGAGACCCGATCGGAAGAAAATCCGTTTTTTCTGAGTTTTCCATCCGGGACCCACTTTCAGATCCGGTGTGGAAGCATCCCGATTCTTTCTCTTCCGATCTATAGCTCAATTTTTACCATTTACACGGTATTGGAACGGTTTCTCGGTCAACCCAATGCGGTGGCTGAGCGCCAGGATGATTGTATGGTTGCGGAAACCCGGCTTTTTGCAAGGGATGGGCAGCTTCACGATCAGTTAGCCATCGGTGTGAATTGGCCGTCAGGAGAGTGGCAATCCTCGCTGAACCCGCTGCTGAATACCGAAGCGATTTCCATCAGCCGTCAGTCTGTTTTAATAGATTGGACCACTTCAACCTGGTGGATCATTCAATCCCGGTCGGATGCAGTTATCAGAGAAACCTGTGACGTTTGCGGGGATGAGCAGATTCATCCTGTGCCGGTTCTGGAGTGGAAAGTGATTCACCCACAGCATCTGGTTAACTGGGAGAAGTTACCTTGCGATTTTCCGGCCCTGTTCAGGATGTCATCCCGACAGTATCATGGTCTGCGGTATCTGACTCATTTTCCGTTTGGGATCAATCATGAACTCCCAGACCCGACAGAGAAGGAATCCACCAGTGTTTACTGGTTCAACCCTTCCCGCTGGTCCGATCCGGCACAGGCTGCCCTGGTGATTGCGGGGCTGATCAGAGGATCCTTCTCGTGGAGACGGATGAAAAATTTCCGGGGATTTGCGATTAATCTGGAGAATATGGAGAGCAGTGTTGACACCGATGCAGTTCTGGTGCATTGGGTAGAGGACCGGATCCGGAACGTTCAGGAGACAAACCGGACCTTGCATCCTGCTGATCTGCTGAGGAAATGGTTACTTCGTTAGACCAGTTTCCAGGCTTTCCGTTTGTTATACAGGGTCTTCCTGTCGATTTCAAGGACCTGACAGGCTTGTTCCAGAGAGTCGGCACGGTTCAGGATAAACTGAATATACTTTCTTTCCAGTTCGTGAAGGGGGATTTCACCCAACGTTGAAAACAGACGCTCCTGTTCACTGTCAGCGGGAACAAAGGCCATCTCTGGTTGCGCGGATTGAGCGTGTAAAGGCTCAATTCTTATTTCATTTAACAGGTTTCCGTTCCGCTCAACCACTTTCCTGAAAGTGGCGCTCCCCGATTCATCACCCAGTATTTTTCCAAGTTCAATCAGGTAGGAAGCTGCAATCGTCTGCAGGAATGGATCATGATCCAGCGAGGTAAAAGCCTGATTAAAAAACTGGAAGGATTTCCCGATCTTTTTCAGAATTTCCCAGTGAATCAGGCCATTGATCAGGGCGATCTGGCCCATCAGGTGCTTTTGGTTGGTTTTAATGATCGAGATGTAATGTAACCCCTGAAGAGATCCCAGGCGGTATAAGGAAAAGGCAATTTTTACAAAAATATCATTTCGTGTCTGGATGTTGGCTTCATACAGAAGGGTTTGTTCGAACAGACGGATTGCTTCACGGTAGGCCCGGTGTCTGAGCTGATGATCAGCCAGATGATGATAAAAAATGCCGAGTTTCCGTTGGGAGGTGCAATATTCGTTCAGAGCAGAGGACCAACTCTGGAAGGATGAGTGTCCGTAAACACTGGCCCAGTCAAAGGCCAGACTGACCAGGTTCAGGGATTGTTGCCTGGTGGCCAGTTCGGGAAGAACGGATTCAAGGTCACTCAGAGAGGTGACCTGTTGAAGCTGAGCATATTCTTCCCGGAGATCAATTACCCGGTTCAGAACATCCTGTTCATCGCGCCGTTTCAGCAGGACGGCGGTTTGGGCGATGATGGGGGAACTACCATTCATAATGCCGCAAATCCAGATTGTATTTTAATTCCTGTATACGCTGCAGAGTCTCAATACCGGTTTTAAGGTGCAGTCGGGTAAACTCATTAAAAACCTGGCTGGATGAGGACTTTGTTTTAATTCCCTCACGTGTTAACGGGAGGTCAGATACCAGCATCAGTGCGCCGATAGATACTTTTCGGGCAAATCCAACAATAAACAGTGTGGCACATTCCATATCAATGGCAATGGCTCGTTCTTCCTTCAGTTTATTGATAAAGACTTCGTCGAATTCCCAAAACCGGTAATCGGTGGTGTGGATCACACCCGTCTTAAAAAGCAGGTTATTCTCGTCGAGAATCTGTGAGGTGATTTTCTGAATGTTAAAGGTTGGCAGTGCAGGAACACGTGGAGGTAGATAGTGTACACTGGTCCCGTCATCCCGGATGGCGGCCATCGGAAGGACAAAATCACCTACTTTTAATTTCCGGTTTAACCCCCCGCACAATCCCAGCATCAGAACAGCCTTTGGTTTCCGGTAAGAGAGAAGATCCATCACCAGGGCAGCTGTGGGAGAGCCAATCTTGTAATCTACAATGGACAACCCTGCATCGGGGGCATTCACGCAGGTAAACCCGGATCCCTGATGTAATTTTGAGGAAGGGAAATAGGTCTGAAATTCGTTAATATAGCGGGAGAAGTTGGTCAGGAGGATATAGTCCTGAATTTCGGAAGAGGCCGAACCCGTGTACCGTTCAAGCATATCAAGGCCGATAACGGACCTCGTTATCCCCTCGATGTTCATTTCGGTATTCTCAGGCCCTGAAACGTTTTTTTCTGACATGATTCCGGATGGCTGGTGATGCGATTGATTTAATAAAATATGAAATTTTGTAATTATCCACAACTTATTGGAATAATATGGCGTTAAAACTTCAATTCTGGGGTGCAACCGAAACGGTCACCGGTTCTCTTCACCATGTGATCAGTGAAGAGGGATTACATTTTTTCCTTGATTGCGGATTGTATCAGGGACGCCGTCAGGATGCCGAGGCACGAAACCGGCAGTTTCCCATTGATCCGGTTCAGGTTTCAGGGGTAATTCTTTCCCATGCTCACCTGGATCACAGTGGGAACCTGCCCTCTCTGGTGAAGAATGGATTCAGAGGGCCGGTCTATTGCACCCCCGCCACGGCAGATCTGCTTCCGATCCTTCTGAAGGACTCTGCTCACCTGATGCTGCGTGATATCGAATACATTAACAAACGAAAGGTGAGCCGGGGACAGGAGCCTCTCGAGCCCTTGTACTCACTGGCTGATGTGGAGCAAACCATCAGACAGATTGAACCGGTCCCGTACCACTTTGAGAAAAAACTGGATTCATCCCTCACCTTCCGATTTTTTGATGCAGGGCATATACTTGGTTCTGCCATCACCCGGCTGACATGGCAGGCTTCGAATGGTGAGTCCAGGTTCCTTGTGTTTACCGGGGATCTCGGAAGGGATCATCTTCCCATTTTGCGCGATCCGGAACGGTTGGATTCTGCTCACTACATCATCACCGAGTCCACGTATGGGGGGAGATTTCACGATGATCTGTCCTCGGTGGAGGATGAACTGAGCGAACTGATCCGTACTGCGATTAACCGGCGGTCCAAGATTCTGATACCGGCTTTCAGTGTCGGAAGGACACAGGAAATATTGTATGTGCTGAACACCCTGCTGACGAAGGGCAGAATACCGCAGATACCCGTTTATCTCGATTCCCCCATGGCCATTGAGGCGACGGCCATATTTTCGAAGCATCTGGAGTGCTTTGATGAAGAAACCATGCAGCAACTTAAATTGAACCTCAATCCACTGTCGCCTCCCGGGGTTACTTTTACCCGTACAGTGGATGAAAGTAAGGAATTGAACGGACTTGAAGGAGCAGCGGTGATTATCTCTGCTTCAGGAATGTGTGAAGGCGGACGGATAGTCCACCACATTGCAAACCACGCTGCCTACCGGGACAATGTCATTTTGTTTGTCGGGTACCAGGGAGAGAACACCCTGGGGCGTAAGATTCTGGATGGACATAAGCAGGTGAACATGCTGGGTGATACCTTTGCGATAAACTGCCAGGTTAAAAAAATGCTCGCCTTTTCGGCTCATGCCGATGAATGGGAAATTATTAACTGGATGAAGGCGTTTGATGCACCATCCATCCGTCAGATATTTCTGGTCCATGGCGAACCGACAGCCCAGCAAGCTCTGCAGGAATCCCTCGGCAGAGAGGGCCTCGGACCGGTGACCATCGCCAAACACAAGGACATTTTTAAACTCGGATAATGCATGAAACGGATCAAACTGACTGCTGCGGAAATAGAAGATCGTTTGGCCGGACTTCCCGGATGGAAGTCTGGCGGATCCTTCATTGAACGAACATTCCTTTTTAAAGATTTTCCTCATGCCGTAGAGTTTGTCAACAAACTGACAGTCCCTGCAGAGGAGATGCAACACCACCCCGATATCCATTGGGTCTATAACCGGCTCACGATCCGGCTGAATACACACGAAACCGGCGGGCTCACAGAACTTGATTTTGAGTTGGCCAAACGACTAAACGCACTTATCTGAATGGGAACCCCCTTTTTCCTTTGTCCCGACTGTAACACGCGCTTTTATGAGCGGGTGCCCGCCTGTCCGATCTGCGGCCACCGTTTCTTTTCGTTGCAGGAAAAAGATCCGCTTTCTGTTTGGGTTGATTATCTCTCAGCTCCAAAGGAAACCATCGGATTGTTTAACCGGTCTGCATCATCGTGGAAGTCATGGATTCCCCTGATGTTCAGCCTGTTGCTGACCACCCTCTATGCCGTGACTAATCCCTTTTTGCAAATGCCATCGGTAAACTGGGCCTTTGCAATGCCGGTTCTGAAGGCAGTATATGTGTCAGTAGCGATCTGGCTGGTGGTCCATTTTCTGTTGCTGATGTCCCTTTTTGCAGGGCTATCGGTCAATTCGGGGACGCTGAAGGTCAGTCAGGTCGCAAAATCGATGGCAGGTATGTCGGTTCCCTGGGTGTATTGTTTGCTGCTTGCCTGGCTTTTCAGGGTGTTGAACAGGAGGGGTGTGGTTTTTGAAGACTCTGTCTTTGACTGGCTGACATCCGTATTTGACTATTTGTTTCTGGCACTGGGCCTGATCCTGGCCCTGACTGCCCTGCGTCACGGTCTGGAGGTTCTGACCGGACTGACCGGACTCAGACTGCTTCTCTTTTCGGTCGGTTTTCCGCTGATGGTCTTTCTGATGGTTCTGGTTATTATCCTGCTGTTTGCAGCAGGGGTATGGCTCAGCTGATCAGCAGACGTTCCGGAATCAGAGTGCCTTGCCCCAGAATCAGATGGGGATCAAAAAACCTCTTGACGGCTGCCATTTGCCTGAGGCCGTCTTCACCATACATATCAAGCAGGTAGTCCACCTTCAGTTTTCCAACGCCGTGTTCGGCCGAAATCGTGCCTCCCATTGCAAGTGCGGCGTTGATAAACTCCCGGTAGATCACCTTACCCCGGTCATGTTCTTCTGCAGAATGGGGAAGAATGTTCATGTGAAGGTGACAGTCTCCGATGTGGCCAAAAATCACCCAACGGAAAGGGCTGTTATCCAGATGATGATGATAGGTTTTCATCATGTTGCGGAAGGACTCCTCGGGTACCGCGATATCGCTGCTGATTTTTTTAACTCTATTCCGGTTGAGAAATTCGTTGATCAGGGCAGGAAGGGCATGCCGGTATTCCTTGAAAAAATCATCTTCCTTTGGGGTCTGGGCAAACCATGACAGATCCAGCATGGCCTGGTGCTGAGAGGCCAGATCGAACCACCATGCCAGTAATTCATCTTCATTCCCCTGATTGCACTCCTGTTCAAAATAGACGGCACCGGCCGCATTGGCGGGTGTTTGCGGATATTTATCACGAAGGAAACGCAGGGATTGGTGATCGAAGAATTCGAGGCTGGTGGCCGCTGGTTTCCCGGCTTCCCAATCTGAGGCAAAGGACAGATGTCTGGCCTCATCGACAAAGGATAGCAGATGGTTTTCCTCGTCAAAAAACAGAATGGCGCTGAAGAATTTTTCTGGCTTCCGTATCAGCCGGAGGGTGGCAGCAGTGATAATTCCCAAAGTTCCCTCTGATCCGATAAACAGGTCAATCAGATCCATATCCTGCTGAACATAATAGCCAGCGGCGTGTTTAATATCCGGCATGCTGTAATGAGGAATGCTGAATTGAAAGGATCTGCCACCTGATGAAAAGGAAAAGACACCGTTTTTTGCCAGGTGTTCACCGCGCCGGATGGTCAGCGGGAATCCATCGGGGAGAATCAGTTCAATGGATTCTACCCAACGGCGGGTACTTCCGAACCGGAATGACCGGGCACCGCTCGCATTGGTGCTGATGGTTCCTCCTATAAAAGCATTTCTTTCAGTCGGATCGGGAGGGTACAGCCAGCCTGCAGCAAGAACTGTATCCTGTACGGTCCTGAGCGGGATACCTGCTTCGACCCGGATGAAGGCCTCATCAGAGGAGGTCACTTTAATCGGACCAATCTGGTTCAGGCGGTCAGTCGCAAGCAGACGGCCCTTGAATGGTACTCTGCCCCCGGTGGTTCCTGTACCGTTTCCCGAGATGGTGACCGGTGAACGGGACTGGTGGCATTCGGAAAGAAATCGCGAGACTTCTTCGATTGTTTCGGGAAACCAGACGCCATCAAGCTGACCGGGTCTGAGTCCGCTGGTATCTCCCAGCCAGGATTGGTATTCATCGGGATTGGTTTTAATAATCATAGGGCAGTCATTTTTCTGAAAATAGGAAACAACGGGCGGGCGAAAAAATTCCGGAAGGAGGGAGAAAAGTCAGTCAGCCGGTTGAATCGGCTGACTGATCAGAAGGGAATGAATCAGAGAATGACTTTTTTCAGGATTTTTCCTGTTGAATCGAAATCGTAAACAATCGGAACTCCATTCGGGATGTTCAGTTCAAGAACCTGTTCCCGGGTCAGGGCATCCAGATCCATCACGATGGCCCGGAGACTGTTTCCATGGGCGGAAACCACCACATTTTTTCCGGCAACCACTTTTGGCAGGATTTCTGATTTAAAGTAGGGAATTGCACGGGCCGCGGTGTCCTTCAGGCTTTCTCCGTTGGGAGGAGCGATATCGTAGGACCGGCGCCAGATGTGAACCTGTTCTTCGCCGAATTCTTTG
Organism: Bacteroidota bacterium; assembly: GCA_013360915.1. Taxonomy (NCBI): domain Bacteria; kingdom Pseudomonadati; phylum Bacteroidota; species Bacteroidota bacterium. The sequence goes on along the minus strand of JABWAT010000008.1, from coordinate 96,112 downwards.
GCTGTTTCAGCCTTGTTTTTTCCTTGAAGATCGCCGTAGTGTCTTTCGTTTAACGCCTGATCACGAATTACATTCAGATGGGTCTGTCCAGCTTCTTCCAAGGCATATTGCAGGGTATCGATGGCACGCTTCAAAACCGAGGTATAGGCGATATCAAACTTGATATCCTTGATTTTCCGACCGGAATCTTTTGCTTCATTGATGCCTTTGGGAGTTAAATCCACATCTATCCAACCGGTAAAACGGTTTTCCAGATTCCAGATTGATTCACCATGACGGATCAGAACTAATTTTCCCATTTCATTTTCCTGTAATAGATTAAACTGCAAAGATAAAAAATCCAGAAATCAGCGACCAGAAACCTGCATTGGGAAATCGTTAGAAGGCTTATCCGCGATTTCCGCCGATTTGCGACAGGGCTGCCTGACTTTTTGTATACTTGAGCCGGGCATCGGCCTTTTTAAGGGCATCAAGCATCCGGTCAATGTCGTCGCGGGTGTTATAAAAATGGGGGGAAACTCTCAGATATTTTTCCCGGGCAGATATGGTGATCTTTTCAGTCTTCAACTGGTCAGAGAGCGTGCCGGGATCCTGAACAATGAAACTGACAATTCCGGAATGGAGATCGTCGCGGTAGTTCAGAGCCGTCCGGTAACCCAGGGACAACAGCCGGTCACTGGTATAGGTGGCCAGGCCAACGACCTGAGACTCAATTTTATGAATTCCGATTTCGGAAAGCAGATCGATGGCTGCACCAAGCCCCACCAATCCGATGGCATTGAGAGTACCGGTTTCGTACCGCCGTGCATCGCGGGCGAGGCGTTGATTCAGATTGAACAGATCCCATGGATTTTCCACAGATAACCAGCCCACGTAGGCCTGATTGAGCATGGTCCGCAATTCTTCAGAAGCGAAAACAAATCCGGTTCCCATGGGTCCCATCATCCATTTCTGGGCACCGACTGCCAGAAAATCGATTTTCATTTTTTTAACATCGAGGGTAACGGCACCGGCCGACTGGGATCCATCCACCGCAAACAGAATTCCTTTTTCGTGACAAAGGGCCCCGATTTCTTCGATCTGAAGGCGGAGTCCCGTCAGAAACTGAACCTGACTGATGCAAACCAATTGGGTCTCGGGTCTGATCAGCCGGCGGATATCATCGGCATCGAAACGTCCGCTTCTGTCACGGATGAGATCGATTACCACTCCTTCGCGGATAAAACGGGAAAACGTTTGGGTTACCGAGGGAAAATCACGTTCATACATGATGATCCGGTCGCCTCTTTTCCACTTGAGTGCATTGGCGAGGATATTCAGACCATCGCTGGTATTGGAAGTCAGAGCTATATCTGCGGCTGTTGCGCCGATGAACCGTCCGATTTTGTCCTTGAGAGAAAGAATAAAACGGGAGAAGCCTGGATAGACGTCGATATCTCCCGTTGATCGCTGAGTCAGGTGATCCTGAATGGCTGTTGTCACCCGGACAGACAGTGGAGAGACTGCTGCGTGGTTCAGATAAACCTGGTCTCCCGTGTGAGGAAACAGGGACCGGTAAGCAGTCAGGTCCGCTGGTTTCCCCAGATGGTTGGGTGTTCGCATGAACGTATCAGGGCTGCATCAGGTTCAGCAGATGAATTTTCACTGTTGAACCTTGTGGAACCGTGCCGGTATCCTCATTGATGTGAATGATACAGTTGGCCCGTGCGATGGAAGTCATCAGACCACTGCTTTGTTTGCCGGTAGTTTTAACCGAATAGGATCCATCATGTTCCCGGGTGGCAATTCCGCGAAGGAAATGGGTCATTCCGGGGTTTTTCTGAATCGGTTCTTCGAGAACAGCCGGGTAATAGAAGTAATCGGTTTGCGGATAGGCAAGCAGACGTTTCAGCAGGGGAACGACATATTCGATAAAGCTGACATAGGTGGAAACCGGATTTCCGGGCAAACCGAAAATGGGTCGGCCATGCCAGGTTCCGAAGACCATCGGCTTGCCGGGTTTTTGCTTGACGGCCGTAATTTTTACATCCACATTGAGTTCGTGGAAGGCTTTTTTAATGAAATCACGGTCACCGATGCTGGCTCCACCGGTGCAGACAATCACATCGGCCTCTTCACCCTTCTGAATCCGGTTGGTGATATCGGAAATGGAATCTTTGGCCACGCCCAGATTGATGACATCCATACCACAGGCCTGGGCCAGTGCCATTAGCATATATGTATTTGAATTTCTGATTTTGCCGGGCGTGAGCGGTTTATCAATGGGAATCAGTTCATCTCCGCTGGCCAGAATCCCGATTTTTGGACGGCGGTATACCGGGATTTCAATAAAACCAAGGGCGGCGAGAAGTGAAATGTTTCCAAAGGTGATTTCAGTTCCTGCCGGAAGGATCACTTCACCCTTTTGGATATCCTCACCGACAAACCGGATGTTAGACAGTTCTTCCACCGTATTGAAGATTTTGATCCGGTTGCCATACGTGGGTTCAGTTGCCTCGAGGGGCACCACTGCATCGGTTCCTTCGGGAACAGGTGCACCCGTCATTACTTTTACGGTGGTTCCGGTCCGAAGCCGGGTGGTTGGTAATTTTCCGGCCGGTATATCATCGAGCGTATCGATCAGAACCGGCTTATCTGGTGTGGCCTGCAGGATGTTTTTAATCTTAACCGCATATCCATCCATGGCGGCATTGTTAAAAGGGGGCAGGTTTTCGCTGGCAACGATGTCCTGAGAGATGATCTGACCCAAGGCCTTTTTAATGGGAATATAAATGGTTTCGATGGTTTTGCCTGTTCCGAGGATGATGGATTTGGCTTCGGAATAGGAAATCATATCTTGGTGATGGTTGTTATTATTCATAAATGACAGAAAAAGTTAAACGAAAACATGAAGAGTTAAGCCGGTATGAAGGGTATATAAGGCCCAGAGTCGGCGGATTGCTGTTTGTGAATGACCATCTCCTGTTGGTTCAGCAGCAAAGTATGTTTGATCAGGACCGGTTTCATTGGCTTCCGCCAGGGGGAGGGGTGGCATTCGGAGAGCCTCTCCACCGTGCAGTTTGCCGTGAATTCCATGAAGAAACCGGTTTGTTGGTTAAAGCCGGTCGCCTTCTGTACCTGAATGAATTTATCTATGAAAAGGTTCACGCAGTTGAATTTTACTTCGAAGTCAGACTTGATGGCGGGGGACAGCAGATGCGGTTGGGTACTGATCCCGAATTGCCGGGTCATCAGCAGATAATCCGGGACCTGAAGTGGCATCCGGTTCATTCTATCCAGTCGCTCGATTTTATTCCCCGTCTGGCAGGATTGCGTTTGGAAGATGATTACCGGGCTGGTTTTCCGACCAACCCGGTTCTCCTGCAAAAATCCTGAGTCTCAGCGGATAATGAATACAGCAGCCTTACCGGAGTAGGTGTTGCTGAAATCCCTGATTTCCTTTGAATCACTGAAATAGAAATAACTCACAGCGGCAGCAGCCGTACCGGCAACCAGACCACCCACGGTTGCGCCGGGCTGATCAAGGGCCACGCCCAGGCCGACAAGGGGGCCGGCAATGGCGCCAAACCAAATGGCAGGTGCCCACAGATTTTTCTTTCTTTCCATGACCCAGGTTGCCTTGGATTCAACCAGAATCAAAGCCTGAATGGAGGCATCTTCTTCAAAAGTGGCCTTTAATTCGCGGAAGGTATCGTCATCAACAGAATCGGCAAGTGCAAGCGATTTGGTTGGCATGGCATCGGTGGGCAGGCCGAGGTTTTCTAAAGTGGGCTTAGCCACTTCCCATTGTTTTTTCAGATCCTGGGCACCAGCAATGGTGACCAGAGCGGCAACCAGACCGAGAACGGCAGTGGAACGGAAGAGAGCTTTCATACTTATTCTAAGGCCTCCAAGTTTAAATAACGGGCAAAAATACAAAAAAATTTATTTTTTTTCCAATAACCGTGACAGTCTCTTTGAACAGAGGCCCTGAAAAGGAATTTTCACCAGTCCGGTTCGGTTAAAAGCCCGGGAGGAAATGATGACACATACGAAACCAAACCGCCTGATTCAGGAAACCAGTCCGTATCTGCTGCAGCATGCAATGAATCCGGTCGATTGGTACCCCTGGGGCCCTGAAGCGCTTGAAAAGGCGCAATCCGAGAATAAACCCATTTTCCTTTCCATCGGCTATTCGGCCTGTCATTGGTGCCATGTGATGGAACACGAAAGCTTTGAAAACCCCGAAACCGCCAACTTGCTGAATACTCATTTTGTCAGTATCAAGGTTGACCGTGAAGAACGACCTGATCTGGATTCGCTGTACATGACGGCCGTTCAGATGATGACGGGTCGTGGAGGCTGGCCGATGAGTGTGTTCCTTTTTCCGGACGGACATCCCTTTTATGGTGGCACCTATTTTCCTCCGGCGGACCGGCATGGCCTTCCGTCTTTCAACCGGGTCCTGTACTCGGTTGCGGCCGCCTGGAAGGACCGGCAGGCAGAATTGCGTGCCTCGGCGGTTGCACTCACCCGATCCCTTGAAGACGTTCTGTCTGGCGCGCTTCCTGAAGGATCCTTCTCTGATGAGGACTGGGCAGGGGCCATCCGTCAGGAATTAAACAGGCTCGATCCTGTCCATGGCGGATTTGGGGGCGCACCCAAGTTTCCTCCTGCCATGCTTCTGCAGTTTATGCTTCGCTATGACCACGCCCATCCGGATGAACAGGTTCAGAAAGCCATTCGCCTGACCCTCGATAAGATGGCTGCAGGTGGAATTTACGACCATTTATCGGGAGGGTTTTCCCGGTACTCGGTCGATGCAGAATGGCATGTGCCGCATTTCGAAAAAATGGCCTATGACAATGGGCTGCTTCTGCGGGTTTACTCAGAGGCAGCCATCCGGTTTCAGGACAATGGATATCATCAGGTGGCAAGGGAAACCACCCTTTGGATTCTGAAAGACCTGACTCACCCGGATGGCCCTTTCTATTCCAGCTTTGATGCCGACAGTGAAGGAGAAGAAGGAAAATTCTACACGTGGACACAGGCTGAAATCGATCTGGCATTGCCGCCTGAAGATGCGGTGCTTTTCCGATCGGTCTATGATGTAACAGAACATGGAAACTGGGAACACACCAATGTGCTCAGATTGACCCGGCCCCTTGCGTTTCATGCCGCCAGGGCAGGCCTGTCGCCGGAAGCGTTGATTGAGAAACTGAGTAATCTCCGCGAAGTCCTTCTGAATCATCGAAAACAGAGGATTCCTCCTGCCAGGGACGAAAAAATACTGACTGCCTGGAATGCCCTTCTCATTCACGGACTCGTTCATGCCGGTTTTCACCTTCAGGTTCCCGGGGCCATGCAGGCCTCTCAGCGTGCAGGACAGTGGTTGTGGGATCAGATGTATGATCAGAATAAGGCGGTGTTGTACCGGTCATGGAAGGACGGAAAAAGAAAAATTCCTGGTTTTGCCGATGATTATGGACATTTGATACTGGCCTTTACTGACTTGGCCATGTATAGTGGTGACCAGCGATGGGCGGACCGGGCCCGTGAATTGATGACCGTGGCTCTGAAGGCGTTCCTGAAGGAGGATCAGACAGGATTCTGGATGGGGGCTTCAGGTGAAGAAACCCTGATCATCCGGCACCAGGATGGATATGACAATGCAGAACCGGCCGGCAACTCTTCGCTCACCTGGGGGCTTGTGGTGCTTGACCGGTTATTCGTCATTCCCGAATGGGGGGATCTGGCCCGAAAAATTCTCCGTCACCAGCACCAGCGCATTGTACAGTCATTATCGGCAGCGGGCTGGCAGGCCTGTGCGGCCTGGATGGCGTTTCATCCAGGTCAGGAAGTGGTTTTGTCGGGGACTATCGGAGATTCATGGAAATCGCTGATCCGGAAGAGATTTGAACCTCAGACACTGTGGTTATGGGGTGACTGGGATCCGACTCATCCATTATTCAGAGACAGGGTAGCTGACCGTTCAACCGTGACGGCGTGGCGTTGCAGTGGTATGCAGTGCGACCTTCCGGTTACCGATCCTGCCAATCTGGAGCAACAACTGAATGCCGGTCCGGTTCGGAAGCCTTCTTAGGCAGGTGATTTTTATTGGTGGATAAATTCCTGATATTTAGGACAGTCCTGCAACAAATTCCGGAAGAAACATGAAAATTACCTATGAAGTGGTTGTTGATGTCAGAAAAACCAGAGAACTGGATTGGGTGACCTGGATGACCGACCACCACATGCCATCCATCTGTCGCGTGGCGAATGTCTCGGATGCCATGCTGATTAAGTCGGATGAGCAGGAGACACCGGAATATGCCCGTTTCAGGGTCCTTTATCTTTTTAATGATAAAGAATCACTGGATGATTATCTGGAAAACCACGCAAAGGAATTCAGGGCCGAGCATGAGGAAGCCTTTGGTGGTGACTTCAAAGTGTCACGTCATATCGGAATTCTGATGAAATGGCTGGAAACCCGGCCCTGACCGTTGAGGCCATTCCCTGTCACACGGTTTGCACATCCGGTCGAGGTTGTCGATAACCAGCCTTTGGGAACACATTTTGTTAGTCTCAGTCTGAAATCTCAATGGGTGTCATCACCATTCTGGCTTCCCGGGCAGTATCTGATGTTTGACGGTGAAGATCAGGGACGGGTTGTGCGTAAGTGCTTTACCCCCATTGCAGCCGGGAAGCAAGGATTCACCGTTCTGATCAGGCGTACCGGTGGGTGGATGAATAACCGGTTGTGCGAAAGCAGACAGGGAACCATTCTCAGAATGTCGGGTGCAACAGGAAAGCAGAAACTGTTTTCTGAAGACAATCAGCCTGTATCCTGCGTGGCTTTCGATTCGGGTATCAGTTTTGCCATCAGTCTGGCCAAACATCCGGGCTCACCACCCATGCAACTTTTCTGGTCTGCGGCAGATGGTCTGATGAATGACCTGACAGTGATTTCTGAACGGTTTGAAATCCCCATCATACCGTTTGATCAGTATGAAACCATCCTTCCCGGACTCAGCCGGCAGGAGAACCGGCAGATTTTTCTGAGCGGTGACGGAAGGATGATTGCCAATCTGGAATCTCTTTTACTCAAACATGGAATTGACCGTGCCTGTATCCGCCATGAAATTTATTATAACCACCGCGACTACCTTCCGCATTAAACAGATTTTTGCTGCAGTGACCGTCATGGCCAGCCTTCAGGCCTGTTCGATGTTTGAACCAACAGCAAAACCAAGTCAGCCACAGGTGGTCAGCAAAGAAAAGGCATTGGATGCCTTTGTGGAAGGAGTCACAGCAGAATCTCTGGGTGACCCGGCCAAAGCGATCGACCAATTCAGGTTGTCTCTCATCTACGATTCTACGACCGTGCGGGCCGCCACCACTTATTACAATCTGGCCCGTTTATATCAGAGTTCCGGGCAGCAGGCACTCGCCCTCCAGCATGCAGTCGTGTCTGTGAAGTTGGATTCGGTCAATACCGATTACCGGGCTTTGCTGGCACGTCTGTATTTCGAAAATACCCTCTACCGGGAAGCCGCCCGGGAATATGAAGTCCTGGTACGGACCAGTCCTGATCAGCCCGACTTCCTGTATCGTCTGGCCATGATGTATCAGATGAGCCGGCAGATCGGACCTGCTTTAAAAACCTTCGAACAGTACATTGAAAGGTTCGGTGAGGATTTTAATGTCAGAATGCAGCAATTAATGATTCTGGATGCGCGGAATGAACGACAGCAGGTAATTAATATTCTGAATGGAATGGCTGTGGAGGATCCCGATAACACGGCTGTCAGACGGATTCTTTCCCGGGAATACCTGAAAGCAGGACAACCCGATTCTGCGGTTCAGTCATTGCTTCCGTTGCTAGAGGCGGATCCGCAGGATGTGGCCACCTTACTGGCCGTCAGTGAATTGTATTACCGTGCCGGAAAGGACTCGGCCAGTGCCGTTTATCTGAACCGTCTGTTTAATACGTCGGAAATTACCGATGACGAATTGATTGCAGCGGGACAGATCTTTGTTGAGGCCGGTAAATCGGATTCCACTACGGCCCGGTTTTCGGTCTTTATGTTTGGGCAGCTCGAAAAGCAACGGCCGGCAGACTGGCGGCCGCTCTGGTTCATGGCGGTTCATCTGATGGGATCTGATTCTTTCGGGGAGGCCGCGGAACGGTTCGAGAAGGTGGTGAAACTAAACCCATCTCTGGTCCAGGGATGGCAAAACCTTGCGGTTGCATTCCTTCAGCAGCAGAAGTACCAGGAAGCATCACTCTGGTCGGGAAAGGGACTCGAGAAACATCCGCAGGATTTCCAATTGAATTATTTCAGGGGATTTGCAGACTTTCAGCTGAATGCCGATTCTTCGGCCATCCGTTTTCTGTCGAAGGCTTCCGAAATCAATCCGTATCTCCCCGATCCCATGGTGATTCTGGCTTCGGCTTATGAGCGGAAAGGGTTGTTCGCACTGTCCGATTCATTGTTCGGGAAAGTATTGGTTCTCGATCCGAATAATGCAACCGTTCTTAATAATTTTGCTTATTCACTATCTGAAAGGGGAATCCGGCTGGATGAAGCCAAACGAATGTCTGAGGCTTCACTGAAGGCAGAACCTGAAAATGCCGCCTTTCTTGATACCTACGGATGGATCTGTTACCAGCTGAAGGACTTTCAGACGGCAGAATATTACATAAAAAAGTCGATCGAAACCGGAGACGCGAGCGCGGTGGTATATGAACATCTTGGCGATGTCTACATGGCCATGGGTAACCGTGAGAATGCAGTTCTCTGGTGGAAAAAAGCTTTCGAAAAGGATCCGTCCTTAAAAGGAATCAAAGACAAACTGGCCGGGGCAGGTGCCAAGCAATGACAAGGGTCTTGGTTTGGGTAACGTGCCTGATCCTCGGGACTTCCTGTCAGGTTTCCAGAACCATCCGGGAAAGCAATGGTCCGATGGTTTCTGATACAGAGTTACTGACCACCATTCTGGAACAGCAAAACCCAGGGCCTTTTCTGGGACAAGGATCACTTACCATCGAAACACAGGAAAAGGGTCAACGACTGACCTGCAAGGTCCGGTTCAACGGGAACGACACCCTTAAGGTTGAGGTCAATACCGGATTCGGTTATGGTCTCATCAATCTGTGGCTGACCACCGATAGCCTGTTTATTTCGAACCGTCTGACCAATCAGTTTGTCTCGACCACGTATGAATCGGATGAGCTTCAGCAATTACTCACCTTTCCGTTTGGTTACGCCGATATCCAGACGCTTTTTCTGGGCCGTCTTGTCCTTTCTCCGGACTCCAGATTGGTGAACGTGATCAGGGAAGAGGATGATCTGATCTATCTGTTCAGAAGTTCTGGAGGCAGTGAAAAGATCTGGGTGAATACAAATTTGAAAAAACCAACCCGGATTCTCAGGTCGGACCGGCGCGGAAATACCATCCTGGATATTATGTTGCAACGATACAAGACCGTGGAAGCAGGGCAAATGGCTCATCAGATCCAGCTTTTCAGGCCTGGAAGTCAGGAAAAAGTGTCCCTGTATTTTAACTCACTTGAACCCTCCGATGTGACCAACCTGCCGGTGACCATTCCACCCGCCATGGAACGGATACGATTGTGAGCAGACGGTTACTATTCCTGTTTTTGCTGCTGTTCCCGCTGGCAGCTTTTCCGCAGGATGTAAAACGCTCGGCACAGAAGCTCGAATCGATCCGAAAACAGATCAAGGATCTGGAGGATAAAATTTCTTCCACCCAGACCGCCGAAAAGAACTCACTTCAGCAGATCAACCAGTATGAGCGGCAACTGATCCTGACTCATGCGCTGGTAAAAACCATGGCCGATGAACTCAATCGGTTGAAGCGCGACATTGAAGAGACACGGCAGGATCTGATTGAAACCGAGAAGGCCATTGCCGATCTGAAAGCCCATTATGCCCGTTATGTGACCCGCGTTTACAAACAGGGAACCGATTATGAGCTGGAATGGCTCTTTTCGTCCCAATCGGTGAACCAGGGAATCCGGCGACTGATGTACATCCGGTTTTTTGCCGAACAGCGGGTGCGCGATCTTGAAGACTTTGAGGTCAGGAAAAAGCAAACGCGGGCACAGCGGCTTCGTCTTCAGGCCCAATTGGATGAGCAGAATCTGTTGTTTAAACAGAAAAAAGCCGAGGAAGGGAGTCTGAAAAAGAAAAAGGCACGTCTCGATACGGCCGTTAAGCAGGCCCGGAAGAATATTAAAAAATTCAATGACTCACTGAATAAACAGCGGCAGGAGGAAGAAAAAATTCAGAATCTCATTGCACGGCTGATTGAAGAGGAAGAAATCCGGCGGGCCAAGGAGGCAGAAAAGGGCGTCGACTCATTCAGGAAATCGAAAGACTTCACAGCAGAGCGTGTTGATTACTCGGCGATTAACCCGACTTTTCATCTCAATAAAGGTAAGTTTTCATGGCCGGTATCAAATGGAGTGATTATCACCAGCTATGGGAAAATTTATGACAAGACGCTGAAGACCACCAAAATCAGCAATGGAATCGATATTGCAGTCCCGGTAGGAACACCGGTACATACCATTGCCGATGGTCTGGTTGCCAAAATGGATTACATTCCCGGCTTCGGAAATGTGATCATTATCCGCCACAACAATTCATACCTGACGGTGTACGGGCAGTTGGAGTCAGTCACGGTTCAGGAAGGACAGAAAGTGACCGCTGGTGCAGTTATCGGGTCGAGCGGCGGGCTGAATTCAAGCAGGGGACCTTCGCTTCACTTCGAGGTCTGGTATGGAAAAGACCACCAGAATCCGGAAGTCTGGCTGGCAAGACAGTAAGGATCAGAGGACCGTTCCCACCAGTTCCTGGTCATTCAGAAAACCTGTAATCCTGACGTTTATAATCGTATTCTCTGCCGACGACGGCACCTCAACTCCCACCCGCATGTAATTTCCCGTATAACCGAAGTAATATCCATCCCGGTGGTCACCCTCGATCAGAACGGATTGGACGGTTCCGATGGCGGTTGACAGGAAGTCATGTTCTTTCTGCCGGGAGACGATCCGTAATGTGGCATTGCGTTTTTTCCGGATTCCGGCAGGCACCTGATCAGTCATCGTTGCAGCCGGGGTGTTGGATCGTTCCGAATACGTGAAGACGTGGAGGTAAGAAAGCGGCAGACCGGCAATAAAAGTGGCGGTTTCTGCAAACAATGCATCCGTTTCCCCCGGAAAACCGACAATCACATCGGCTCCGATTCCTGCATCTGGCATTTCTGAATGAATGGTTTCAATCCGGTTTCGGTAGTCTTCCGTCAGATAGCGACGCTTCATCCGCTTCAGAATGGTATCACTGCCCGACTGAAGCGGAACATGAAAATGCCTGCAGAAACGATTGCTTCCGGCCACGAAACGTATGATGTCATCGGTCAGCAGGTTGGGTTCGATGGATGAAATACGGATCCGGTCGATTCCCGATTCCTGCTCGAGTCGTTTAAGCAGGTCCAGAAAGGTTTCTCCGGTTTTCCTGCCAAAATCGCCCACGTTCACTCCGCTGAGAACAATTTCCTTTGCACCGCTGGCTGATATACTTTGTGCCTGGCTGATGATGTCGCCGACAGATGGATTCCGGCTGGTTCCACGAGCAAGCGGAATGGTACAATAGGTACAGACGTAATCACATCCATCCTGAACTTTCAGAAAAACGCGTGTGCGGTTTCCCACCTCGAGCGAGTAGGCGCCTCCGTATTCATGAACGTCTTCGATGGGGGAGGTGATGACCCGTGAGGCACCGGTTCTTTCGAAGGATTGAATGAAATCGAACAGGTGAAATTTTTCGTTTGAGCCCAGAACCAGATCAACACCGCTGATTCCGGCAATGGAATCGGGGTCGAGCTGGGCGTAGCATCCGGTGACAATGGTAAAGGCATCGGGAGAGGTTTTCTGAAAATGCCTGATCAGCTGCCGGGCTTTCTGATCGGCCCGGTCCGTCACCGAACAGGTATTGATCACAATGACATCGGCTGGTTCTTCGTTCGGTACCTCGGTAAAACCCCGGTCGGTGAACTGGCGGCCAATGGTACTGGTTTCGGCAAAGTTGAGTTTACATCCCAGTGTATGAAAAGTGACTCGCTGACGGTTCATAGGAAGCAAAAGTGTTTAAATAAAAAAAGTCCGGCAGAACGCCGGACTTTTTCTGGTTAAAACCGGACAGGTACCGACCGGTTAGTCGTTACTGTCATCCTTTTTCTTAGAGGCTGGCTTCTTTTTGGAAGTCAGACCGGCCTCTTTCAGAGCAGTCGCCATGGCAGTCTCATTTGCAGAGGCAGCAGAGGCAATCGCCTTCATGGCTTCTTTATTGGACAGGTTCGATGCTTCGGTTTCAGAAACAATCACACGGCGTTCATCGGTGTTTAACTCAATGACCACGCAGGTGAGTTCCTGATCGTTTTTATAGTGCTGGCTGGTGTTGTTCTTTTCGACCAGATGGCTTTGCGGGATAAATCCTTCAAGTCCGTATGGAAGGGCAACGACCAGAGATTTGTCGTTTACCTTGGAAACTTTGGCAGTAACCGGAGTTCCGACCGGGAATACATTTTCAAATGTCTCCCATGGGTTTTCTTCCAGTTGTTTCATTCCAAGGGAAATACGACGGTTTTCACTGTCGATTCCGATAACGGTCACATCGATCACGTCACCTTTCTTCACGATTTCACCCGGATGCCGGACTTTCTTGGTCCAGCTGAGGTCAGAAACGTGAACAAGTCCATCCACGCCAGGCTCGAGTTCTACAAACACACCAAAGTTGGTGATGTTGCGGACCGTGCCACGGGTTTTGACATCAACAGGGTATTTCTTCAGCAGATTTTCCCATGGATCTTCCTCGAGCTGTTTCATGCCGAGAGAAATCTTTTTGTTGTCCTTGTCGATGGAAAGGATCACACAATCTACCTGCTGACCCATCTGAATCTTCTCGCTCGGATGTTTAATGTGCTGAGTCCAGCTCATTTCAGAGATGTGGATAAGGCCTTCGATGCCCTTGTCGATCTCGATAAAGGCGCCGTAATCGGCCAGAGAAACCACTTTGCCGGATACCTTGGTACCGATCGGGAAGCGCTCGTCGATGTTTTCCCATGGATGCGGCTGAAGTTGTTTGAGACCCAGCGAAATCCGTTTCTTTTCTTTGTCGAAGTCGAGAATAACAACGTTGAGGGTCTGATCCAGACTGACCACTTCGGATGGGTGATTGACACGACCCCACGACAAATCGGTGATATGGAGAAGACCATCCACCCCGCCGAGATCGATGAATACCCCGAAATCGGTGATGTTCTTAACCACGCCTTCGAGAACCTGACCGGCTTCGAGATTCTGGAGAATGGCACCACGCTGATTTTCAAGATCCTTTTCAATAAGTACTTTGTGAGAAACGACCACGTTTTCGGTGGGTTGGTTGATTTTTACAACCTTGAAATCCATTTCCTGGCCAACGAGTGCATCGAAATCACGGATCGGACGAACGTCGATCTGTGAGCCGGGCAGGAAGGCTTCCACTCCGATCAGGTCTACGACCATTCCGCCTTTGATACGGCGTGAAATACGTCCGCGGATGATCTCATCCTTCTCATAGGCATTGGTGATTTTTTGCCAGATACGATAGAAGTCGGCACGTTTCTTTGACAGCACCAGAATACCTTCGCGGTTTTCGACGCTTTCAAGGAACACTTCAACTTCGGTACCGATTTTTGGTGATTCGCTGGGATGGAATTCCTGAATCGGAACCACACCATCAGATTTGAATCCGATGTCGACCCGTACATCACGGTCGGAAACAGAAATGACCCGGCCTTTAACAATCTGACCTTCTTTCAGATTGGTAACGGTTTGGTCATACAGAGCAGATAATTGCGCCAGATCATCGAACGAGTAATCCGAATCATCGTGAAGGTCTGCAGCGGAGACTACAGCACCAGCTTCGAGTTCGGATACAGAGATCCGGGATTTTTGGTTGTTGGACATTAGTTTTCCTCCGGTTAAAACGGTTGATTCCCGACGGGTGTTCATTACCTGCCGGGCTTTGCTGACCACCCACTCCACTTGTTCTTCGACTGACAGTTGGCTGTTGTCGAGGTGAATGGCATCAGCGGCTGGACGAAGGGGTGAATCGTTCCGGGTTGAATCGGAATGATCCCGTTGCCTGATTTCTTCCAGCAATTGTTCAAAATTGACAGTCTGCCCTTTGGCTTCCAGTTCCTTCTGGCGCCGTCGGGCCCGGGCAGCCGGATCGGCTACCATAAAAATTTTCAGATCGGCGCCAGGGAAAACCACTGTACCGATATCACGGCCGTCCATTACCAGTCCGCCATTACGGCCAAGGGCCTGTTGCAAACGGACCATTTCTTTCCTGACTGCAGGAATGGCTGAAACAGCACTGACCTGTGAAGTCACGTCGGGCATTCGGATGGCGTCGGTTACGTCGGTGTCACCCGCAAAAACCCGCTGTATATCCTGATCGGGTTGCAACCGGATCGGATGGGCGGCAAGAACCTTTAAAATCTCGTCGGTCTTAACCGTTCCGGGATTGATACCGTTCTGTATAAATAACCAGGTAACCGCACGGTACATGGCCCCTGTATCGGCATAGATATAACCCAATGCCTTTGCAACCAGGCGGGCGGTTGTACTTTTACCGGATGCGGCCGGTCCATCAATGGCGATGATTAAACTGTTTGACAAGGGTTCTGCTGGTTCTCTTACCGGATGGTTTTCTGGATTGCTTTTCCTTCAGCAGACGTAAACTCGGTTCGAATATCGAGATAACCCGGGTATTTCAGATTGTAGGATCCAACCATGATGGATGGTTTGGCCTTCAGTAAAAACCGGGTGGGCTGATTTCCCTCACCGGCCAGGTTAAACAGGAAGTTGAGAGCAGAATCGAAGGATTTTCCCGACAGGACCTTTTTAACATCCAGCTCGAACCTGAGCGGAAGTGTAGTAACGCCATTGTTGGCGGGTACCGATACATTCTCATTCAAAGAACCAGCCAGCATTTCAATTTCATCAATGAACAAAATCCACTCGAGCTGATTCATCGCGGCCGGAGTGGCATTCGGATTTTTTACATCCAGGTTCAGAGTCAGTGTCAGCGGAATGCGGTCACCAGCCAGAATACCACCAAGTTTTCCCAGATTGGAAAGACTCAGATCGGACTTGGAATCCACCTTCTGGAAATTGATACCCGCAACGCGGATATCCTGAACCGAGGATAATTTGAATTCACACTTAGCAAAATTCTGGGCTTCCCGGATCTGCTGTGTCAACCCGCATCCCTGAATGATCAGGATGCCGGCAATGGCAGCAAGTAAAACGATAAAATGATTCCGGTTAAGACGCATAAGCCCGTTTTTTATACAGAATTGCAAATATCAGAGGGGGTAACAATAAACGCAACCCTTCTGAAGGAAAATCGTGGTCAGGGGTTGCTACCGGGTGAGGATTGATGCCATTTTTGAGGATGATCAAGAAAATTCCGCACGAAGAGATTCCACGCTTTTCCCTGGGAGAGGTGCTGAACCAACCCCGTCATCCGGTTAAAGTGATGGTGCATAACATCCGGTCACTGTACAATGTCGGGTCTGTATTCCGCACCGCCGATTCAGCAGGGATTGCCGAGGTGATTTTGTGTGGTTACACCGGCGCCCCTCCCCGGAAGGAAATTGAGAAAACGGCGCTGGGAAGTACTCAATCGGTCAGGTGGCGGTATCATGCATCCATCTTTGATGCCATTGCTGAAGAAAAGGCAGCCGGTTACCGGATCGGCGCACTGGAAATCGCCCGTCCGTCGCTTTCATTTAATGACCTTGAGCGGGAGCATTTTCCCATGGTTCTGGTTCTGGGCAATGAAATCACCGGTGTGGATGATGACGTTCTGGCTTCCTGTGATTTTGCACTGGAAATTCCCCAGTTCGGCTATAAGCAATCACTGAATGTGGCCGTTGCTTTTGGTGTGGGTGTGTATGGTGTGGTGGACCGCTACCGCACGCTGTTTCCCGGTGAACGGCCTCCTATTCCGTTTCAGCCACCGGTTGATGCCGGCGATACATCATCGGATGCCGACTAACGCGGGTCTTCACTCCATTTTGAAGGCAACGCAATAGATACGGTAGTTCCTTTTCCCGGCTGACTTTCCAGACTGATCGTTCCTGAATGATTCTGAATAATCTGGTAGGCGATTGACAGCCCCAATCCCTTATGAGTTCCGGTCGGTCGGGTGGTGAAGAACGGATCAAATGCGTGAACCACCGTTTTTTCGGCCATCCCTTCTCCGTCATCGGTTATACTTAACTGAATCTGTCCGCCCTGTTCAGATCCGCGGATGGTGATGGTCCCCTTGCTGCCGATGGCTTCGGCAGAGTTGGTCAGTATGTTCATCAGCACCTGATTTATCTGGGCAGGGTAACCTTCAACCACCAGATCCTGGCTGATCAGGCTGTTGACCGCAATCCGGTCAGAAAGGGCAGGTTTCAGAAATAAAAGGACCGATTGGATACTTTCAGCCAGGTTGACCGGCTTGATTTCCTGTTCATCAAGACGAGAGAAGTTTTTGAGGGCCTTTACAATGCTGATGGTCCGGTTGGTTCCCGATTCTATTCCTTCAAGCAGACTGTTGATTTCATCCCGTAATTCATCAGGCTGAATTTCCCTGATGAGGGACAGTATAAGTTCCGGAGACTGACCCGGTTCTGATTCAAGCCGGGTCCTGATGGTACTGATCAGACCGGTCAGATCGAGAAGGTCCTGACGCAAGGCCGGCAGTGCCCCATGAATAAAATTCACCGGATTGTTGATTTCATGAGCCACTCCGCCGGTCAGAATGCCAAGACTGGCCATTTTCTCTGACTGAATCAGTTGTGTCTGAACCGATTTCAGATCGATCAGGGCCTTTTCCAATTCAGCTGTTCGCTCGGATACCCGCTCTTCAAGCGCTTCCTTGTCGCGTTGCAACTGATTCAGTCTGATCCTGACAATGAAACCGATGAGACCGGCAGCCATCAGCACCCAGATTGAAATCATCCACCAGGTCTGATACCAGGGAGCCAGAATCCTGAATTGAAAAGTGGCTTCTTCTGACCAGTTTCCATCAGAACGGAGACCGATAACCCGGAAAACATAAGTTCCCTGCGGCAGGTTGGTGTATTCCTTATCAGATGAGTAGGATGGGCCCGACCACTCCGGATCAAATCCATCCAGTTGAAAGCGGAAAGGCAACCGCCGGGTGGTATGAAAATCGGGCAAAGCAAAGCTGAACCGGACCGAATTGGCAGAAAAGGAAACCGGATCGGACCGGAAACCATCGGGAGGAAGGTAAAAAACAGGTCCGGTGTTGAATCCGGCCGACCGGATCACAGGTTTAAGAGAAGGAATTTGTCGTTGAACCGGACTTCGGTCAATCCGGAACAGACCTTCTGTGCCGCCCACCCAGATGATGCCACCGGGCTCGGCAAGCATGGCCCAGAATTCCATGTCGGGGACTTTCGAGAACAAGGCCGAATCGGCCAGTTGCCAGCCTGTTTCCACTGGTTGAAACAACCGGCGGTCATCGGTTACCACCCACCCGTTCTCATCTGAAATGGCCAGATAAGTGGCCAGTCCCGGCGGTCGCCCGGCAAAATCACGGTCGGCTGAGTTAAACCGCTGACTGGTCTCATTGAACCGGTAAAATCCTTGCTGGGTAGCTGCGTACAGATCGTTTCCGAACCGGTGAATCTGATTGAAACTATTTCCTGGCAATCCGGAATCAGTGGTGAAGTGAAGGACGTTTTTTCCGTCCGAATTCAGATCATCTTCGGTAAAACGGAAGAGACCGTTCAGCCGTGAAGAAGCCCAGATGGATCCGTCTCTGTGAAAGAGCAGGCTTCTGAACTGATCGGTCAGAACAGGAAGAACGCTTTTTCTCGCTCCATTTCTGCTGACCAGAACCAATCCGGATCGGATGCCCGCAAGGATGCCCCGTTTCGTAATCAGAATGGAATAGGTTGCCTCACGGGTAAGTGGTTCTGAAGTGATCCCGCTGATCGAAAACAGGCCGTCGTTGGTTGCTGCATAGAGATGGGTGCCATCAGAAGCCAGTTTCCATACCTGAGTGGAAATCCCGATCACCGGAAGGGTTTCATGACCTTTTAAAAGAAACAATCCGGAACCGGTCGCTACATAAAGGTCACCCCGATGTCTGATCAGATCGTAAACGCTGCCTGTCAGCCTTCGTGTGTCATTCCAGAAGGTGACCGGGGACCGGTAAAGCAATCGGGTCAGACCCCGCTCATGACAAATCCACAGGACACCCTGCCGGTCTTCAAAGACGGCATAAGATTTATTTTCTCTCAGTCCGTTTTCACTGGTCAGCCGATCGAGAATCTGACCTTCGGAAGAGGAGATCAGAACCCCTCCCAGTAAGGTGGGAAACGCGATTGAACCATCGCTGAGCGGTTCTGCCTGGTAGACGCGGTTCTCGGTCAGGTAGGCAGATGCCTTGGCAAATCCGGGGGAAATGGCAGCCTTCGAAAAGGTGGAATCCCACTGCAGCAGTCCCGATTGACGGCTGACGGACAGAACCTGATTTCCCGTAAATGGTAACAGGGCATACACATCTTCTGAGCCGAAGCGTGAATCCTGACTCAGAAGAGTAGCTGTGGAGCCATCCAGCTGAAACATGCCCGTTTCCCGTATTCTGATCAGGATCCGGTTATTCACCAGCCAGGCATTGGATACCGGTTGATCAGACATAAATACAGTGGCTTTTCCTTCTGAAAGCGTAAAAACTGCCTCGGGAGTGATTACAATCAGCCGTCCCTGGTGAGGAATGATTTTCCTGATCATGGACCAGTTTTGGGTTGAATCCGGAAGCAGAAGTTCAACAGGTGTAAAGGATAAGCCCTCGTTCAGGGATTGGGTCAGGTATCCGAAATGTCCCTCGCCCCCAGCCCAGATCCGTCCGTTTTCATCGCGGGCAATGGCCCTGACCGGTGTCTGATCCGGGGAAATCGGAAGCAGGGACCAAACCGATCCATCCCAGGTGAGAATGCCATCATTATTGGCTATATACAGCAGGCCGAGTGAATCCTGAACGATTCCCCAGTTCTGGTTGGCACCCGGATAATCCTCTCTGGTAAAGACCGAGGAAAACCGGTTTCCGGTTTCAGACACGGATGGCTGGGCAAGTGTCACAGCCGGGAGAAGGGTCCAGAGAATGGTGAATAGTGGACGGGCAAGCCAATTCATGCCGGAAAGTTACCATTCAGGAGCCCGAGATGAAAATTCCGGACGGATGAGTCGGGAAACCGTTTGTTCACAAACACTTAACGTTCCGGTTCATTCCGGGTGATCTCGGTTCCTGACCTTTGCAGAAACATGAACCGATCTGCGTTGTCCCCTCACCTGCCGGATTCAACACCCATGCTTAAAAAAGCCGACCTGCATATTCATAGTAAATACAGTGACCAGCCATCCGAATGGCTTCTGAGGCAGATTGGTGCCCCGGAATCCTACACCGAGCCTGATTTTCTGTACCGGACTGCCAAACGACGCGGGATGGATTTTGTCACCATTACCGATCATGACACCATTAATGGGGTGCTCGACATTGCCCACCATCCCGATGTGTTTATCAGTGTGGAAGTGACCACCTGGTTTCCCGAAGATGGGTGTGCAATACATGTTCCCTGTTATGGAATCACTGAGAAACAGTTTGCGACCATTCAATACCTGAGAGAAAATGTGTACGAGCTGCTGGCCTGGCTGCGACAGGAACAGATCGTCCATGCCTGTGCGCATCCGCTATACGATGTGGCTGGGAAGCTTTCTATGGAAACGTTCGAAAAGTGCCTCCTGCTTTTCGATGTTCTGGAAGTTGCCAACGGGCAGAGCAATGCTCAGGAAAACCGCCTGATCAGGGAAGTGGCAACCAGCATCAATCCGCTCATGTATGAACAATTGAAGGATATGCACCCCCGGTTACCACTTTCACCGGCCGGCTGGAGGAAAGGGTACACAGGGGGATCGGATGATCACAGCGGTTTGTTTATAGCCCGTGGTTACACCTACGCTCAGCATGTGAGCACGCCGCAGGACTTCATCAGGGCCATCGGCCGGGGAGAAACCGATGCCACCACGGTTTCAGAAACCTCGGTCAGCTTTGCCCATGGGTTATATTTTACAGTTTTTTCCTACTATAAAAATCAGTATTTTAAATCTGGCAGCGGTAAAGCGGATATTTCGAAGGCCCTGTCGGTGGTCGGTGGATTTGTGGGCGATGATACTGCCTCCATTTCCTTTCGTGATAAAGTAACCTACTTCATCAACCGGCTCAGGAAGAAAAAGTCTCAGGAGGATTTTAAGCAATACCTGATGACCCATCTGGTAGAGCTGAATGAGGCCTGGAACCGTGACGAAAACATCCTTGATCCGCAGAAAAACCTGCAGCTGAATCAGCAGACGTTTGAAGTTGCAAGTTACGTGTTTAACCAACTGGTCTTCCGTTTTGCAACCAAGGCCATAAAAAAGGTATCAGAAGGGTCCATCTTTGGCTCAATTCAATCGTTATCCTCACTCATTCCGCTTATGATTGGTCTGATACCCTACTTCATTTCCTTTCTTCATTATAATAAGAACAAGCCGTTTCACCGCGAGGTCAGCCGTAAGTTCTTAGGCAAGGAATTGCCGGGAGAGGAACACCCGAAAAAGGCCTGGGTGACCGATACCTTCGAGGATGTGAACGGGGTGGCGGTGGTGATCAGGAAAATGGCCGAAATCGGGATGAAACATCAGCATGAACTGGTCATTGTCACCTGTACCAATGAGGCGGTGAAGTCGGAAGGACTGGTGGTTAAGAATTTCAAACCAGTGGGGGACTTCAAACTGCCGCAAAACGATACCTTCACCCTGGCCTTCCCTCCGTTTCTGGAAATGGTTCAGTATTTCGAACGGGAAGGGTTCACCGAGGTGATCATTTCGACACCCGGCACTGTTGGAGTGGCCGCCATGTGGGCAGCCCGGTTGCTGAATCTGAAGATCAGCATGATCTATCACACCGATTTTCCCGGCTACGTGCGCTACTATACCAATGACCGGGCCATGGAAGACATTGCCTGGAAATTCATGTTGTGGTTCTACAATCAGGCCGATGTGGTTCATGTGCCATCAAGCCATTACCGGTCGCAACTGTTACGCAAAGGGTTGCCTGCCGAAAAAATGACTCTGTTTCCGCATGGAACCGATATTGACGCTTTTACTCCGGCCAAACGCACCCCTGATGCATTCAAATCCTTCGGGCTGAATGGCGAAAAAAAGGTAATTTACATCGGACGGGTTGCCAGAGAGAAAGACCTTGATCTGATCCCCAAAGTCTGGAAAAAAGTACATAAGGCCGTTCCCGATGCAGCATTGGTAATTGTAGGTGACGGTCCGTACCTGAAAGAACTTAAATCGGAGTTAAAAGGGGAACATGCCGTTTTCACCGGCTTTATGAAAGGGGAGGATTTATATCGCAGTTTTGCCTCCGGTGATGTGTTTCTCTTCCCAAGTACCACCGATACGTTTGGAAATGTCGTTTTGGAATCACTGGCCAGCGGAGTGCCGGCGGTGGTCAGCAATGTTGGCGGTCCCAAGGATATTGTGATTCATGGCGAGACCGGTATGGTTACTGGTGCCAAGGATGTGGATGCCATGGCAGCGGCCCTGATTGAACTGCTGAAAAATGACCAGAAGCGAAGGAACATGTCCAGAAAGGCACGGGAATATGCCGAAACCCAGAGTTGGGAACGGATCTACCTTAATTTCTGGAATCACCGGCAGGAACCGGCCCGCCTTCCGGAAGGAGTGATACACTGATAACCGATGGGAATTCCGGCAGATGATCCCTATCTGCCAGGAGCAACATACTGAGTAGAGGAACCGAGGCCTCCCGGGATGATCATCCCCGGAGGCTTTTTCATTTTTACCCCTGACAGGAGTCCCTGAAATGAAACCGTCCATGTTTCCCACCTATGCAGGATACCACCACCTGATTAACCGCCAGATCAGGTACCGTCTGCGCCATATCATTCTTCGTTTTCTTCCCCGCCGGCCAATCCCGGCCTGATCGAGATTACCGGATTACCCGCCAGAAAAAGGTCGGGTATTTTTGAGAAACCGGAGACCGAATAACCATCGGTAAACAGCCTGATTACCGGAAGATTAATTTTTCCGGCAGGGTCTGCCATCCGGTTGGAAGTCTCGGTTCCCACTGTTTTCTTTGCGGTTCGTAAAAATCTCAAGAGGAGAGGATTTGACTATGAAAAAAGGGTTATTGGTTGTGGGCTTGCTTCTGACCAGCATCATGGTGCATGCTCAGACAGCTCACCAAATGTCATCTGGTAACTATTCAGTTAATTTTGACGATATCGCATCCTGGACAAATACGAGCGGGACTTTTGCTGTTGGATCAGGTTCTGCGTCCTGGAAAGGATTAGCCAGTGGTGGTAGTGCCACGATTCCTGATGCTACCAGGCTTACCGCAGCTACTACCAGTTTCCAGACCGGTTCAACCGGAGGCGTTCAGAGAGGCACCAATAATATCCTTCTCCTTTCGACTGGTGCAACCGATAATTCATCGTCCGCCGCCATCGATTTATTCCTTGACTTTACCGGAAGAAATGCCGGAACAATTTCTTTTGATGCTGCCACCGTTTTTAACAGCACAGGAAACCGTGTCGGAACACTTCGGGTTTACTATACAACCAATGGAACCACGTATACCGAATTGACCGGTACCAATCTGCCTTATTCTGCCACCAACAATGTTGCTGGAAGTGCCTCGGTTTCATCGGTTTCTCTTCCATCCGCTTTTAACAATTCAGCAACCGCCCAGCTTCGCTTCTATTATCATAATGGAACAGGCGGATCGACCGGAAGTCGTCCGAAAATCAGTATTGATAACCTTGTTGTTACCTCAACAGCTTCTACCCCCACGGTTAACCTGTCAGTTTCAGCAAACAGCGGAACGGAAGCAGCTCAAACAGCCATTACCGTTACCGCAACAGCTTCGTCAGCCGTCAGCGGCAACCAAACCGTTGATCTGGCTGTCTCCGGCACCGGAATCACTGCTGGTGATTACACGCTTACCAATACCACCATTACCATTCTGGATGGTGCCACAACCGGTACCGTTACCTTCACTGTACAGGATGATGCCGCCGTTGAAGGGTCTGAAACAGCCACCCTGACCATCAGCAATCCATCTGCTGGTCTGGTGCTTGGATCAACCCTGAGTCAGGATATTGCAATCACCGATAACGATGCCAACCTGGTGAATGTGTCGGTGGATACCAATACCGGGACAGAAGCTGATCAGACGGTGGTAACTGTTACCGCCACAGCGACAACAGCGGTCAGCGGCAGTCAGACAGTTGATGTGGCTGTCTCCGGAACTGGTATCACAGCAGGAGACTATAGCCTATCGGGCAGTCAGATTACGATTCCGGATGGAAACACCACCGGTTCGGTGACTTTCACGGTACAAAACGATGCTCTTTATGAGGGAAGTGAAACAGCAACGCTGACGATTTCAAATCCGTCATCCGGAATAGCATTGGGGTCGACTCTGTCACAAAACGTGGCTATCACCGACAATGAGCCCACTGTTCAGCTGAGTGCAAGTTCAAACACCGGTACCGAAGCAGCCGGAACTGTGGTGACACTGACTGCAACGGCTTCATCTGCCGTTACAGGAGATCAGACAGTGGATGTGGCTGTATCGGGAACAGGAATCACAGTATCCGATTACACGCTGTCCGCTTCTACCCTGACCATTCTGGATGGACAGACCACCGGCACCGTTACCTTTACCATCCTGAATGACAGTGACATAGAAGGAGCCGAAACCGCCACGTTGACCATCAGCAATCCCTCCGCAGGAATGGGTTTGGGAGCAACGGTCAGCCAGAATGTGGCCATTACCGATAATGATGTGAATGCGGTAAACATTGCGGCTGTAAATTCTGCCGTGACTCAGGATTTTAATACGCTTGCAACTGCCGGAACAACCAATTCAACGCTTCCGACCGGATGGTTGTTCAGCGAAACCGGTACATCAGCCAATACCACGTATGCGGCCAGTGACGGAACATCCAATGGCGGGAACACCTACAGTCTGGGTACTGGTACCGATACAGACCGTGCGTTTGGTGGTTTGCAATCAGGCAGTGTCATTCCTGTAGTAGGCGGCGCCTTTATCAATAACACAGGTGTCACGGTTACCGAACTGGCAATCAGCTATACCGGAGAACAATGGCGGTTGGGAGCAACCGGCCGGAATGACCGCCTGGACTTCCAGTATTCCACCGATGCCACGAGTCTGACGACCGGAACCTGGACCGATGTGAATGAATTGGATTTTACAGCACCGATCGGTACAGGAACTGCCGGCGCGCTGAACGGAAACAACTCAGCCAACCGTGCGGCAGTCACCTTTACTCTGACTGGTCTTTCCATTGCAGATGGTGCAGTGTTCTACATCCGCTGGAATGACCTGAATGCAACCAGTTCAGATGATGCTCTCGGGGTGGATGATTTCTCCCTGACAGCCAACCCGGTCGTAAATCCCACCTCCGGTAGCTATACCGATGCAGGTTTCTCCTCACCCACCACCCTTACCGGTGGTCTGAACATTTCGGGTACCCTGACCATTGGTGCTCAGATTAACACCGATGGAAACACCATCAACCTTGGCGGCACCGGATCGATTACGGGAGAAACACCTGCCACCTACATCATCGGTGCTGTTCAGATTCTGCCAACGATTAATGGTGCTCCGCTGAATAATATTGGCGGGCTTGGAGTCGACATTAATCCTGGATCTGCAAACATGGGTGTCACCACCATTATCCGCGAAACCGGCAGCGCCTTTATTATCGGCGGCAGCGTTGCACAACGGTGGACCATTACTCCGAACAGTCAACCCGGCGAACCAGTAACGGTAACGCTGACCTGGCCGGATGAAAACAATGCTGGAGTGGATGTGGATACCAATCCGATTCTGTTCAGAAGTCAGGATGGAGGAACCACCTGGTCACCTATTCCTGCGCTCAGCTGGAACACAGCCGGAAATCCGAATACAGTAACGTTTCAGGTAAATTCCTTCTCAGAGTTCACCATTGGTGATAATGACTCGCCACTGCCCATTGAACTGGTCAGCTGGCAAGCCATCCCTGGCAATCAATTGGTGGTTCTGAAGTGGAAGACTGCATCAGAAATCAACAACGCCGGCTTTGAAATCTACCGGTCCACCTCCCGTGATAAGAACTTTATCAACATCGCTTCTTATCGCAGCAATGGCAAGGACGCCCTTTCAAGCAAAGGTAACCGGGGCGGCTCCTACGAGTTTGTAGATGCTGGTGTTTCCAACGGTGTCACCTATTATTATCGTTTATCCGATGTGTCCTATGATGGTCAGAAAACCGATCACGCGGTCATCGAAGCCATTCCGACGGCTGGTTCAACGGGCGGATCTGAGTATCAGAAACCCATCGAATTTGCCGTGTCTTCTGTTTACCCGAATCCATTTAATCCGACCGGTCAGTTCAGTTTTGACCTGCCAGAGGATGGATTGGTTACGATCAGGGTATTTAACCTGATCGGACAGGAAATGGGTGTTCTACGCAGTGAGTTTATGAAAAAGGGAAGAGGGTATTCTCAGACCATTTCTCTGGGCTCTATTTCAACCGGAACGTATCTGCTTAGCGTCGAACACAACGGATCCAGACTAATGCAGAAATTCACGGTGCTGAAATAACAGCCACTGTTTCGTAATTTCGGGAGGCCGTCTCAAAAGGACGGCCTCTTTTTTTTTATTGAAAGGAAAGACACATGCGGTTTAAAAAGGAAATCATCGTTATTGGCGACCGCCTGCTGATCAGTCCGGATGATTCAAAGGAAAAAACGGATTCGGGCCTCTATTTACCTCCCACGGTAAGGGAAAAAGAAAAGATCCAATGTGGTTACGTTGTAAAAACAGGACCTGGATATGCCATACCGAATCCCTCGGCCTTGGACGATGAACCCTGGAAGGAAAAAAGGTCTGAAGTGAAATACATTCCCCTGCAGGCAGAAGAAGGGGATTATGTCATGTATCTGAAGGATCAGGCCATTGAAATTCACTTTGATGGAAGCCGGTATTATATCGTTCCTCAGTCAGCCGTCATGGTGATTGTCCGGAATCAGGTAAGATCGGAAGATTAAGGACTTTATTGTCTGTGATCGAAATCGCATTAGTCGTCAAATCTTGTTATATCATATTGAGAATTGTCAACGTACTTAGTACTTTCGGCCTTTTAATCCAGAGGACTCTATGAGAAAACTGTTATCACTGGTTTTGTTTCTTTTACCAATCACCGGTTTCGGCCAGATTTTTGGACCCGAAGGGCTCAATATGCCCGGCGCCTGGAATAGCTGGACCAACCCACCCTCAAACGTTCCTGCATTGGGAAGTTCCACTCAGGTGGTTGGTGGTGAAGTCACAAGAATCACAACCGGACGCGGAACCGGCAGATACACCACCACATTCAGTGCGGACGCATCAGGAGCGGACGTGGTTGGAGGTAGTTATGAGTTCCTGTTTACATCCGGACCTTCCGGAAGTCCGTACAACAACAAATGGTCGGGTGTGAGTGTTTCCCTGAACACCATTCAGACTTACATTAAGGAAGATGCGACTAACAACTCCATCACCCTGACCAACGGACGCTGGTATACCATGAACTGGCTCGATTCCGGGTACGGAAATACATCAGGAATCTTCCTTGAAACAGACTTTGAACCGGTAACCATTTCTTCGGTTACCCGGGATATTTCTTCTCCTACCCCCGATGATGCTGTTGAGGTAACGATTACCCTTTCTGCAGCGCCTTCCACCGGTGAATTGGTCTATCTGCTCTATACAGGAGATAACTGGGGCGTAACTGGTATCGGTGAAGTTACCATGACGGGTGCAGTGGGAACCTACACCATTCCTGCACAGCCAGATGGAATAACCATTCAGTATTATGCCCTCACAACCAATATTTCCTCCGGGTCTTGGGGATCTTCAAACGTTGATATGCTTTCACTCCGTGCAAGCAGTTTGTTCAGCTACACATCGACCCCCGCGCCTGATGAAACTGCACCAACCGATGTTTCCGATCTTTCTGCCTCTGCTTCGGTTAATGCCGCTTCTGTTACCCTGAATTGGACTCCGGTAACCGAGGACAATTTTGATACCTATGAGATTTATTACAATACCACCGGAAATCCGGGACTGAGCGATACCAAAGTTGACGAAACCGGGATCGCTGCTCTTGGAACCAGAACAACCTCTTCTGCAACCATTACTGGATTGTCTTTCGGAACCACTTATTATTTTAAGATCAGAGCCAAGGATGCCAGTTCGAATGTTTCCAACTTGTCGAACACTGCCAACACAAGCACACCTGCCCTGGGTTATGATCTGTGGTTGTTCAGTGGTCTGGTTCCTGAAGGTGGAGCTGGTGTATCTGCCAAAGGAATTGCCGGATTGGCAGAGGCTACTGTTTCGGCAACCGCCACCGGTACGGCTGGTTTCCTTTATCGTCGGTTTGACTGGGCCCACAAATGGGGTGGCCCGGTAACAGTTAATTCGGCAGGAACCCTTTCCTCCTACAACGATCAGGATGGTTCCGTTGCGGTAACAAACGGCAGATATTACACCTTTAATGTTCCTGCAGCACCCGCATTTGACGGATCCAATCCCGTTGCAATTCTTGAAACCAGTGCTTTACCGGTTACGATTTCTTCTGTTACCCGTGATGCCGCTTCTCCGCTTGAAGACGAAGATGTAACGGTCACTGTGACACTAAGCGATTCCAAATCGGCGGAGGAATTGGTTTATATCCGTTACACAACCAATGGCTGGACCTCTGACAATGCGGTTGAAGCAACCGTTTCCGGTACAACCGGTACGGCTATCATTCCTGGGCTTTCTGCCGGTACCGTGGTGAGTTACTATGCACTTACCACCACCGTTTCTTCCGCATCATGGGGCAGCAATGTTGACCTGTTAACCCTCAAAGCAAATACAAATGCTGGCTCCAACTATTCCTATACAGTGGCTGCCAATGAAAATCCGACTTCCGGAACGGTC
The DNA here is from genome assembly GCA_013360915.1 of Bacteroidota bacterium. Lineage (NCBI taxonomy): Bacteria > Pseudomonadati > Bacteroidota > Bacteroidota bacterium. The sequence goes on along the minus strand of JABWAT010000008.1, from coordinate 67,931 downwards.
GTAAATACCACCTACAACAGTCCGGTTACCCTGACTGGCAATGTAACCGCTTCAGGAACCGTTACCATTGCAGTTCAGATTAATACCGGTAGTAATTCGCTTCTGTTGGGGTCCAGTGGTTCTCTTTCGGGTGAAACACCGGCAACTTACATCGTTGGAACGGTTCAGGCTCTGCCAACCATTAATGGTGCCCTGGTCACTAACATTGGCGGATTGGGAATCAATATCAATCCTGGCACTGCCAATATGGGAGCCACTACTGTTATCCGTGAAACAGGTGCTGCCTTTATCATCGGTGGAAGCATTGCTCAGCGCTGGACCATCACTCCGACCACTCAACCCGGCGAACCGGTTACTGTAACCCTTACCTGGCCGGATGAAAACAATGCCGGGGTGGATGTGGATGGGACCCCCATATTGTTCAAAAGTGAAGATGGCGGAACCACCTGGTTCCCGATTCCGGCTACCAGTTGGAATACCGCTGGAAATCCGAACACAGTTACCTTCGATGTAACCTCCTTCTCAGAATTCACAATCGGTGATGGTGATTCACCCCTGCCTATCGAACTGGTCAGCTGGTCTGCCGTACCAGGTAATCAGCAGGTTTCCCTGAAATGGAAAACCGCATCGGAAATCAACAACGCCGGATTCGAAATCTATCGGTCCACCTCACGTGACAAGAACTTTATTAACATCGCTTCCTATCGAAGCAACGGCAAAGATGCTCTTATCAGCAAGGGAAGTCGTGGCGGTTCTTATGAGTACGTGGATGCCGGTGTTTCCAACGGAATTACCTACTATTACCGTCTAACGGATGTATCCTATGACGGAAAGAAAACCGATCACGCGGTTATCGAAGCTATTCCGACGGCCGGTTCAACGGGTGGATCTGAGTATCAGAAACCCATCGAATTTGCTGTGTCTTCTGTTTACCCGAATCCATTCAATCCGACCGGTCAGTTCAGCTTTGACCTGCCAGAGGATGGTTTGGTCACGATCCGGGTCTTTAACCTGATCGGACAGGAAATGGGTGTTCTCCGCAGTGAGTTTATGAAAAAGGGAAGAGGGTATTCACAGACCATTTCCATGGGCTCTCTCTCCACAGGAACGTATCTGCTCAGCATTGAACACAACGGCTCCAGACTGATGCAGAAATTTACCATTCTGAAGTAAGCCAACGAATGCGACAACAAAAAAGGGGCTCTCAAAGCCCCTTTTTTGTTTTTCACAACTTGTTATGAGTGGGTTACGATCGGAATTTCCCGCGGCTTGACCGTTTCCATTTTTGGAACCCGGATGGTCAGCTGACCATTGGAGAATTCAGCCGAAATCTGGTCGGTTTTTACCTGATCGGGTAACAGGAAGGACCGATAGAATTTTCCGGTAATCCGTTCGACACGGTGATAGTTCCGGTCCTTGCTTTCCGATTCAGCCTTCCTTTCACCGCTGATAATCAGACGGTTATCGGCCAAGGACAACTTCACTTCATCCCTGTTCACACCCGGTAAGTCGAGCAGGAGAATGAAGTGATCTTTATCCTCCAGAATATCCGACAGTGGGGCCCAGGAAGATTGTTCGTAAGCTTCTTCGCCTGAAGCCTTTCTGCCAAAGGGATTGATCATATCGAACAGGCTGTTCAGTTCCTTTTCCAGGGAGAGCAGGTCCTGTCCGCTTTTCCAACGTACGAGTGACATGGTATCCTCCTATTTTAACTGATTATGATTTGAATATCACGGGCAACTGCCTTTTCACGCTTGGGCAGTGTGATAAGCAACTGTCCATTTTTGAATTCTGCTTTGATTGCATCGGTCTGTACGCTTTGTGGAAGGTCGAACCGACGGAAATATTTTCCATAAACCCGTTCCTGACGATGTACTTTACCCCCTTCGAGCTCTGGGAGTTTCCGCTCACCGGAAACCGTCAGGGTGTTGTTTTCCATGGTGATTTTAACATCGGCAGGATTGACGCCGGGCAGATCCAGAATCCATTCAAACGCATCCTTGGTTTCTGTGATATCGGCAAGTGGCGCCCATACCGGATTTACCGGCTCAGCGGCCAGATTGCGGTTAAGGGATTCGAAAAGTCGCGTCATATCCCGTTCAATCCGGTACAAGTCATAGTCTGGGCGGAAACGAATGATAGCCATTGATTTAACTCCTTATTTAATTGTGGTTTCCGACCAACTATTTTCCAAATGGTGTGCCAAAAGGAAGGTATTAACATTCTGACAGTCCTGGCCTGAAAGCTTTACAGACTGATCTGAAAAAATTTCAAACCGGTTTGCCGGCCTGACAGTGACGGGTGACAAAAGGTGTTGGATCAAACAACTGGTTCACCCTCACGGGTGATTCCGGGAAGCCAGCCCCTCGGTATCTTTGCGGAAACAAAAAGGAGTTCCGATGCGTGCATGCCTGATAGCGATGATCCTGCTTTTTTCCCAACCTGGCTGGTCACAATGGACGCGGATAACCGGTCCGGATGTGGCAACCGTTGAACGGTTTTATGAAAAAGAAGGAGTTTTATATGCCATGGGTGGAGGGTCGCTTTTTAAAAGCACCACCCTTGGAGAGTCCTGGGAATTGCTTACGGATGACCTGCCCATTTTCTTCTCCGTTTCAGGTATTTACGAATTCAACGGTGATCTGATAATAGGTACAAGTCGCAGTGCTTACCGGAAAGCCAGTGGAAGCTCGGTCTGGCAGGAAATCAATGCCGGCATTCCACTTTCCGGATTTTATCCGTATGCACTGAATGAGATGTTCAGAGAGGGGGATTCCCTGCGGGCCATGACGAGCCGGGGTCCGTTAACCTGGGTGCCGTCTGCAACCAAATGGGTGTGGTCCTCTCATGCCTTTGCAAAAAGAAAACCCAATGCCTTTGTTCAAAGCGGATATCTGGGATCCGACGTCTGGCTTTTGGCAGCAGATACGGTTCTGCAATCAACAGATAAGGGAAAAACCTGGGTGCCCGCCACCGGATTCGAATCCTTTGAAACCATCAGGAAATTTGAAAAGGCTGGCGGAGATACTTTGTTTGCCATGGGAAATAAGCTCTACCGTTCAACCGATAAAGGCCTGACCTGGCAGTCCTTTATGGGAGATATCAGTTTTTTATCTGATCAGGTCATGGCTGTCTATAATGGCCGTGTTTTCCTCAGAAACAACAGCTCCATTTTTTCATCATCTTCTTCAGCTCCTGTCTGGACTGAAATTCCGATTCTGGCACCTTACATGGAGCCGATCCGCCAGATGGCGTTTGTCAACGGGGTCCTGTTTGCCTCTTTTAAATACTCCGGATTGTGGAAAAGTACCGACCGCGGATCCACTTGGGCTTCTGCAAACAGTGGAATGTCGAACAGTCAGCCTTTGGAAACTTTTAAATTCCCGGGTGTGCACATATTCGAGTTCGGCGACTATCAGTATTGGGCCTGGTTTACAGGGTCGGGCACCTGGAAGCGGATAAAAATGCCGTATGAGGGAAATCTTGATAATGTCGAAAACAACATCAATGATTTTGTCCTGAGCGGAGATTCACTCTATGCCGTGTCGGGCGATACCTGGGTTACCACCGACTGGGGGCAGAACTGGAAAACCCTTTCCTCGCGTGGATTCAGTACGTTGGTGCTGACCGATTCCATCTGGGTGGCAACGGGTAGCAGCGGACCCGAAATCTCAAGAAACCGCGGAAGAACCTGGACGGTGTCAAACAGTGGTGTCGGAAACCGGCCGGCCATAAAGATGGTGGGAGTGGACGGTCAGTTTGTTGCAGGAACCGCAAGCAGTGGTGTATACCGATCCCTCAATGGCGGGCAGACCTGGGAGTATGTCAATAAAGGATTTGGTTATCCCAATGGGAATTCCTTGTACAGTTTTACCTATCTGAATGGCTATTTCTATGTGACCAATCAGGGTGCTGCAGGGTCACCAGTGTTCAGAAGCAATGATTTCTCGGTCAACTGGACTGGTTTTGGACCCGGACTAACCAACAATGGCAGTGGTTATATGGTGGATGGAGACGGAAATACCCTGGTTTATGCGGGTTATCTCGATAAATTTGCCTACCGGACCGATGGGCAAACGTCCTGGACCAAATACAGCACGGGTTTGCCGGAAGGAGAGCTCAGTTTTGTTTCCATTGTCGGGAAAGAAATCTGGGTTGGTATAAAAGGACGGGGATTGTTTGCAATACAGGGCTCCAGCCTGCCGGGAGTGGCCGTGTCGGTTGAATCTGCTGAAGAGGAATTAACACCCGGCTCTTTAACTATTGATGGAAATTATCCGAATCCGTTCAATCCATCAACCACCATCCGGTTTTCAGTAGGAAGTACCCTGCCGGTTACTGCAGAAATCTTTTCCATAACCGGTCAGCGTGTGGCTGTACTGGCCAGAAATCAGGTTTTCAATCAGGGGGATCACGAACTGCGGTTTGATGCTACCGGATTGGGAAGCGGTGTTTACCTGGTGAGGGTAGTTGCCGGAAACAATCAGAAAACTCACCGGATGATGCTGGTCAGATAAAAAAAAAGGGGCTGTCCGGATGGAACAGCCCCTTTACTGGTTTCAATTCTCTCAGCGAACCAGAAGCAACGTTCCGGTCACCGATTGCCGCCGGGATACCACCCGATAGTGGTATAGCCCCGAGGCCAACTGATCGGCTTTAAACGGAACTACTAAAAGTCCTGCCCGTTGATTGTCCAGGTTGATTTCCCGGATCAATTGTCCCAACGTATTAAAAATGGAAATGATAACCTCTCCATCATTGGGCAGGTTGATTTCCAGATTGGTGGTCGGGTTAAACGGATTCGGGTAAGCCCGGGCGGTTAAGATCTCAGATGGGTTTTCGATTACTTCCACAAGCGGTGAGTATGTCCAGGATCCATCCATATCGATTTGTTTCAGTCTGAACCAGACTTTTTCCTGTTTCATATTGACCGTTACCGAGTAACGTTGAGGGTCGGTGGTTGTGCCATGACCAGGAACAAAGTGTACCATTTCCCAATTCATCCGGTCTGTTGACCTTTCGACTTCAAAACCAAAATTGTTGGTTTCGGTCCGGGTTGACCAGGAAATCACCACAGACCTGCCTGCAACCTGCGCATTGAAACCATCCAATTCCACAGGAAGTGGCGTTTCACCATTGCTGATGGTAAAATCTGAAAATCCGGTAACCGCAAAGGTGACCGATCTCGGATTGGTGTTTGTTATAAAGCTGGCATCAATGGCTGTCCAGGTGGCACCACCATCGCTGCTTTTAAACAGAACCAGCGTTGCCAGGTTTTTACCATTATCATTGCTGCCAGGCCAGGTCAGCGTGACACTCACATCTGAGGTTGGCTGATTGGTTGGTGTTATGGTCCAGATTTGATTGATTCCGACTCCGGCACTGTAACCCGGACCCGATTTCCGGGTGATCTGTGTATTACCAAGTACCTGACCCAATGGATCAATCGAAACTCCCAACCCGGCCAGATTGCTTTCTTCTGATCCGCTCAGATTCCGGATCGTCTGAACAATACCCTGAATGTAAGTGGATGGTGTTTCGCCAAGTATCAATCCTGTTGGAGCGAGGCTGAGGATATTGCCGCTGGTGTTTACAGGAGCATTCACGGTAATAATTCCGCTAACGGTCAGATTGCCTGTTAATGTGGTTCCGGTAGTGAATTCGACGTTGGGAACCTCGCCAGAGGTCGGATTGCTGATGACTCCGACAGAATAGGTATAATTAAGCCCATTATTTGTGTTTGCTTTCAGTGTCAGAAGATCCACCGCCCCTCCCCAGGATTCCATTCCGACGGTGGTCGTCAGGACATAGTAATTTACGACCGTTCCTTCTGGTTGCATCGGGATGGTTCCAATGGCAGTGGTTCCGGAGATGCTGGCTAAACTGGCCATGGAGTTTGCCCATCCATCGGTGGTATACCGAATGTAAACCAATTCTTCGGGAGAAGGTGAAGATGACAGTGTTATGATAATGTTGACCGCTTCGTCTGGTTCGGGGGTCAACGTTGTTTGATTGACTTCGGTGATTGTAACCGGAACGTTGCTGGTTTCGAGAATGGCAACAGGATTTCCATTACCATCTGCCGGATTCAATGGAACGTTAAAAGTATAAAATTTGCCGTTTGTTACAGCAACCGAACCATCCGCACCATTAAACTCACTCAGAGTGCCGGCCGAATTGATTGCAACCGATCCGCCCCATTTCCTGTTCCAGTCAAATTGCCGATACAGAAAGCCGGCTGTTCCGGTGGCATTGGCACTGACCGTGGCCTCAGCAAGTCCAGCAAGGCCCTTCGGAGACACAGAGGCTCCCCCTTCCGGAATGAGACCATTGAACAGCCACAGATCATGTCCCAGAACAGAGGTGGTTGCCTGTGCAGAATTGGAAAGGTCTGCCACATTTCCAGCCTGATCCTTTGCCCGGATGGCAAAATGATAAGTGGTGTTCCAATCTGCCAGTGTGATCTGAAGCTCAGAAGTGCTGATTGTTCCCAAAGCGGCATGTGAAGTCTTATCCAGTTTCGAATCGGTAAGTCCGGGATTTCCGGTGGAATTATAATAAATCTCGTATGAATCAAAGTTGGCTTCAGTTACCGGCGACCAGGACAGGGAAATGGTTTTTGATTTGGCAACCGATGTGGCACTCAGGTCTGAAACAACCGTTGGAGGGGTGACATCCGGGGCGGATGTGGACTGGTAGGTTGCAAGACTGCTGGTCCGTAAGGAAAGCAGATCAACATTGTTTGAACCCCATGACTCTGAAAGAAAAGGGGTGGTAAGTGCATAGTATTGTATGGTGGTTCCGTTTAATTGAGCCGGAACGGTGATGGATCCGCTGGAACCTGAAAGGGAAACCAGTTCGGTTGTTCCGGTTGTCCAATTGTCGGTTGTGTATCGAATGTACACATATTCCCCGGTAGCAGGAGCCCCGGAAAGGGTCACCGTGATGTCGACATCGTCTTCTGGTGTCGGATTTTCAGGATTTCTCGTTAAAGACGAAATGGAAACGGGTTCCGAACTGGTTTCAATAAAAATGGCTGAGGTATTTCCGTATCCTGAATCGAGCCAGTTAAGCGTATACCACTTTCCGTTGCTGACTGTAATGGAATTATTAGCCGGATTTTCTTTCAAATAGGTTTGAACCGTATTCAACGCTACCGTCACACCCGACCACTTGTTGTTGTATGGACTTCCGCCTGGTCCGGATGTAAACAGGAATTCATACGTTCCTCCCACCACATCGGCACCGGAAGCGGCTGCACTAAAGGTGGTCGTATATCTGCCGGTTCCTCTTCCCGACGTGATTCTTGTGACTTCGCCACCGGTAACCTGAGTGGCGCTTCCCAATGCTGGTGCATTAGAAGGGGGATTGGTCCAGCTATTCCAGGCGCCGGGGAGATTCAATCCTTCCGGCTGATAAATCTGCGAAAAGGCAGGGAAGGAGAAAAAAAGGAGTGAGAGTAAGAGGGTGTAACGTTTGTTAGTCATTGATTTCTCCGTTCTTCATTGATCTGTGAGTTTATAATAATAAAAAAGCCCATCAGGAAAAAGACCTGATGGGCTTTTCTTAAAGGTCAGACAGATTATTTGATCAGTGACATGGTTCCGGTCACGATTTGTCCATTTTGAGTGATCCGGTATTGATACAACCCAGACGACAATCCTGCTCCATTAAACGGTACCGTATGAAGGCCGGCTTGCAAGTCGGGAAGCAGTTGAGAATATACCCGCTGTCCCAAGGTGTTGAATACTTCCAGACTGACTGTACCAGCCACCGGTATGGAAATCTCAATGGTGGAAACCGGGTTAAACGGATTCGGATAATTCCGGGCCGTCAGGAAATGGGTGGGTGCTCCTGAAACCTCGACCACAGTGGAGTAACTGAATGATCCATCCAGATCGATTTGTTTCAGACGATAGCTGGCCTTATGTGCCGAAACCACTTCGAAGAAGTAACCCTGAGTAGATTGAGTGGTACCTTTTCCGGCCACAAAACCAACGGATTTCCAGGATTGACCTGCCAGTTTTTCCTCTACCTCAAAGCCCGCATTGTTTGTTTCAGAACGGGATGACCAATTCAGGCGAACACGGTCACCCTGGCGGGATCCGGTAAAGGAGGCCAGTTCAACCGGGAGAGTCACACCGGAAGCATAAAAACTGAGGTTTGAAGTCACTTCAGGAGCCGACCAGCCAGTTGAGTTGTCATCATCCGGCAGGCAGTCGAAGGCCCCATGTTCGGCATTGTTTCCTGTGATGTAGAACTGAACATCTCCATTCTCTGCTCCGCCCAACATGGCCTGAGAAACACGGACTTCCACAAAAGAGGCTCCCTGTTTGTACCAGATGTCCTCAAGCAGGGTGCCATCGTCATAGGTCCAGGCAGTGCCATTCCATGCGTTAAACTGTGCAGTTGCAGCTGAATTTCCTTTGCGGATGCTGAAATCGGGTTTATCTGTGTGATCATAATACACACCCAATCCCCAGCTATCCTGAGGTGCGCCGCCGGATGTTGTATTGATAATGAACACCCAACGCTGCCATCCTTCAATGGCCAGGTTTACGCCCAGATAGATATATCCATCATGATATTTTACATACAGATCGGTGGCATTTGCACCACCCCATCCATCTGTGGTGTTTGATGCGGAGGCAACAGGAGGTCCCCATTTTAATTGGCCATCAAAGGTACCATCCATCAGAATGTAAGGTTCTGCAACCGTGGTTGCTTTATCTGCATCAGAAAGCGTTCCCTTGTTCCCGGCTGCATCCACTCCACGGATTTTAAAGAAATAATCAGTACTCCAGTCTAACCCGGTCAGAGTAATTGAACTTGTGCTGATGGTTCCCAGAGAAAGATAATCGGATTTATCCAGCATGGGGTCCGTGGTGGTTGGAATACCAGAGGTGCTGTAAAAAATTTCATACGTTTCGAAATTTTCTTCGGTGACAGGAGTCCATGTCAGTGTGATTCTGTTCAGATTGGCATCCGCTGTGGCAGCCAGGTCTGTAATAGTAGTCGGGGGGGTGGTATCGCCAACATTGCTGGAGGTATAGTTATAATTGGTACCGCTATTGTTGTTTAAACGGAGGGTATAATAGTCCCGGTCCGATCCCCAGGAAGTGGACAGCACTGTTGATGACATGGCATAATAGGAGACATCGGTTCCTTCGGGTTGTGGAGGAAGGGTTGCCGTTCCCGTTGTTCCCGACAGGGTAACTGCTACAGCCGTGGCTGAAGACCAGTTATTGGTTGTGTAGACCACGTAGAATTTCTCTTCGGTTCCGGGTGTACCACTCAGCGTAACTGTTACTTCGACTGGTTCTTCCGGAATGGGTTGAAGAAAATCCCGTGTAACAGCGGTGATGGTAACCGGTTGAGCCGTGGTTTCAAGGATACCTATTTTGTTGCTGGTATTATCAGCAACAGGTGAAGTTGGTACATTAAGAGTATAATACATTCCGGCCGTAATGGCAGCAGATCCATCTGAACCGTTGTATTGATTCAGAACTGCTACAGTATTAATTGAAAGAGCTGCTCCCCACTTTTGTGTCCAGTCGGTATTCCGGTAGAGAAAACCGGCAGATCCGGTTGTGGTTGCAGTAACAGTGGCAGACGAAACTCCGGGAATTCCTTTCGGACTGACGGCTGTTGGGGCTGCACCCCACCCGTTCCACATCCAAAAATCGTATGTTTGAGTGAAAGCGGTTCCTGCAAAAACAATCAGCGAAAGAACCGAAAGTAGCCATTTTTTCATTTTTGGGTCTCCTTATTTGTTGAAGCGCTTCCAATTATCACAATAAATAATTAAATGTCAAGAAACGGTGACATGGTTGGTCATTAAATTTCGATTAGTGGGATTGTGTTTGCATGTTGTCTTCAAAACCACTGCGGTAAACAGAAATTTCCCTGCGTTTTTCCTATCTTTACGCCCTTTAAAAAACAGGAGTTCCTATGTTAGCCATGATGTTTCTGATTCTTTTTGCTCCGCCAGCTGGTTCTGAAGGTGGTGCCGGTAGCCTGATCGGTTCACTTCTGCCCATCGTCCTGATCTTTGTTGTGTTTTATTTCTTCATGATCCGTCCGCAGCAGAAGAAGCAGAAAGAACGTGAGAAAATGCTCGACAGTGTGACCAAAGGTGATAAAGTGGTTACCATCAGCGGTGCCCATGGCGTGGTCGAATCGGTTGAAGAAGGCAATACCGTTGTGATCCGCCTGATTCCTGCCAATATTGCGATCAAATTTGATAAATCCAGCATTTCCAGTATTACCCGTCCGACCGGTTCAGCCGACAGTAAGTAATGCGTCTGACTTTCGATTCCATCGAATCGGCTATTGAGGATATCCGGGCCGGAAAAGTCATCGTCGTCGTTGATGATGAAGACCGGGAGAATGAAGGTGATTTCGTGGCAGCTGCTCAGTTTGCCACCCCGGATATGATCAATTTCATGGCCACTCACGGGCGGGGGCTGATTTGTGCCCCCATCACCCGCGAACGGGCTGCCGAATTGAATCTGGAATTGATGGTTCCCAAAAATGACAGCCGGTATGGGACTCCCTTTACCGTTTCTATCGATTACCGGCATGACGGCGTCACCACTGGTATTTCAGCACCGGACCGGTCTAAAACCATTCAGGCCATCGCCAATTCGGCAATAAAAGCCGACGATTTTACCAGACCAGGTCATATTTTCCCCCTGATCGCCGCAGAAGGTGGCGTTATCCGGCGTGCAGGTCACACCGAAGCCGGGGTTGATCTGGCCCGTCTTGCCGGATTAACACCTGCCGGTATTATCTGCGAAATCATGAACCCGGATGGAACCATGGCGCGGTTACCCGATCTGATGCAGGTCGCCGATCGGTTTGGATTGAAAATCGTCACGATTAAGGATCTGATTTCCTTCCGTCTTCAACGCACCAAATTGATACACCGGGCTGCCGAAGTAAAACTGCCAACCCGGTATGGTGAGTTTACCATTGCGGCGTATGAAAGTCTTGTGGATGGTAAAACCCATGTGGCCATGTCAATGGGGGATGTGGGCAATGGAGAACCGGTTCTGGTCAGGGTTCATTCTGAATGTCTTACCGGCGATGTGTTCGGCTCCTCCCGCTGCGATTGCGGCGATCAGCTCGATGCCGCTATGCGGAAGGTCGCTGAGGATGGACGTGGCGTCATTCTGTATATGCGGCAGGAAGGCCGTGGCATCGGACTCATTAATAAACTGAAAGCTTATGTGCTCCAGGATCAGGGACGTGACACGGTTGAAGCCAATCTGGAACTCGGGTTTAAACCCGATCTGCGCGATTATGGAATCGGTGCTCAGATTTTGCTTGATCTGGGAGTAAAATCCATGCGTCTGATGACGAACAACCCGAAAAAGATTGTCGGACTGAACGGATATGGACTCGACGTTACCGAGCGGGTTCCGCTGGAAATTTCACCCAATCTGGTGAATGAAAAATACCTGCGGACCAAGCGGGATAAAATGGCCCACGCCATTCTCGGTTCTCAACTGGCCGATAGTCACGATACATCCGTCTTTCAATCCCTCCTGAACGAACCCGATGAATGAGTATCCTGATCGGTTCCCGCTGCCGCCCGGTAATGACTGGTGGTCGGGTCTGATCAGAACTTCGAAGCGTACCGACCTTCGCATAGAACAGGAAACCTGGCTTCCGCCCCAGAGCCACACAACCCAATCGGCCGGTCTCCGTCTTGCCACACAGCAAGTCATTCCATGGCAGGTTGAACCAGAATCATTTCCCTTTATACCCGATCCATTTACTCAGGACCGCCTGGCCATGCTCGAAGAAGGCCTGTTCCGTGCGGCATCTGTATTGAGGACAGTGGCCGGCTACCGGTTATTTCATCTGACGGTTGAACAGGAAACCAGCCTGGTTTTTCTGCCTGACCAACCGGTAAAAAGAAAACAAACAGAGCTTTGGCGATTGCAGCTGGCTCTGGAAAACCGACCCAACCAGCTTCCCCCGCTGTGGAAACGATGGGGTGGGTATCGGGAACCTGCTCCTGGTGAGTTTGTAAAACTGGCAGTTTCCATGGTAAACGATCCGCTTTCCCGCCTTGGCTGGTCTCAGGTACCCACAGGTGACTGGCCGGTGATTCTGGGACCCGGCTGGCCCGGTCTGCTTTTTCACGAAGCGGTGGGACATGCACTCGAGGCAGATAATCTGATTCAGGGACGTTCCTGGCTTCGGCCTGATTCGCTTGGTTCGGCGATTGCAAATCCACTGTTAACCCTTTCTGACGACGGAACCCTTCCGGGTGGAAGGGGAACCGAAACGGTGGATGATGAAGGATCTCCCGTAACTCATACAGTATTGATTGAGAAGGGAATACTCAACGGATTTCTGACAAACCGCGACTCGGCCCGTCAGCTTGGATTGCCTCTGACCGGAAATGCACGATGTGAGAGAGGGGAGAATCCACCATTGGTCCGGATGCGGAATCTGATCATGAAAGCCGGCCAGGATAACCCGGAGGAAATGATCAGAAGTCTGAAAACCGGTCTTTTCATCACTGACTTAGAGGACGGTAAATGTGATCCGGGAACCGGTCACTTTTCTTTTCCTGCAGGCACTGCATGGCTGATCAGAAACGGAAAGATAACAGGTCGGGCAAAAGGGGCTGTTCTGACCGGAACGGGTCCTGAAACGCTGAAACGGATTGATGCAATCGGTCCGGATGGTTATCTTGACAGCTCGGCCGGATGGTGCATCCGGTCGGGTCAGGTGCGTCCGGTATCGATTGGTCAGCCGTCGGTACTGATTTCATCGCTGACAGTAACTTCTGAAGGTGGTCAATGAATAAAAAACGACTGGTTACCGGAAAAATGATCCTGGATGCCTCCAAAGCAGGAAAGGATTTTGAATTGCTCCCGGGCGATCTGATTACCGCTCTGGCCAGAGATCTGGCAAAGGAGAAGCACGTTCGCCTGGTTCAGGGCTCCGGTCAGAAAACGATACCTGAGACCAGGTCGGTTTCCGTTGTGAAGATTGCCATTGCGTCCGATCATGGAGGGTACGACCTGAAAAAGGATCTGATCCCGTTTCTGACTTCACTCGGATATCAGGTGTCGGATGAAGGTCCCTTTTCCACCGAGGCGGTGGATTATCCCGATTTTGCCTATGCCGTCGGAAGGCGTATACAGGACCGGACTTCTGAAATAGGAATCATGATTGATGGGGCCGGATTGGGGTCTGCCATGGCACTCAATAAAATGAAGGGAATTCTGGCTGCACCCTGTCATAATGAATTCACCGCCCGGAACGCCCGTCAGCACAATCACGCCAATGTTCTGACACTCGGATCGCGGGATATCGGACTTGAAACAGCAAAAAGCGTGGTCAAAGCCTTTCTGACGGCTGTTCCAGAACCCGGTCGTCATGAAGCGCGCGTGGAGAAAATCCGTCAGATCGAGGAGCGCTTTTTCCGGTGACTTTTCCGGTCGGTTATCTTCCTTCCGTTCTGCTGCTTTCCCCCGCTGATGCGCGGGCACTGGGAATCACAGCGATTACCAGTGAACAAATCGTACCCGGAGGTTGGGAAATCAGCCACGAACGGGTCCGGTTAACGGTTCGTGGTCAGACCCGGGAAATCCCCGTTGTTTCAGGGAATCTGCTGGTCACCGTTTTCCTCGATTGTGAAAGTGGTGATCCAGTCAGAAAGGGGAGAATCGATCTGCGGATTCAGGAATCTCCCATGACAATAAAAGGTCCGGCCGGTGAAATTTCCGGGGAATGGCCCATAAGAAACCCGGGTCCCGCTGTCTGGCTTCCCACACAGGAATCCTTTCCTGATGATCAGCCCGAGGTTGTATTGGAGGAGGGAACCATCCGGCTGTCGCTTGGTTCTCTTCCGGTGATTACCGGACCGGTTCATGAACCGGTTGTGTTAATTCCCGGTTCCCCCGTTTCATGGCTTCCGGCATTAAACCGTGCGACACTGCGGTGGAAAAAGCCGGAAATGCAATCAGATGGGCTTCTTGTAAAGGGAACCTGGATTACCGAAGGGATGATCAGGCAGGCTCGCTGGTCTGGAAAACCGATTAATCTGCTTCCGGGACAAAAACTGACACCCGCTGCTGCAGATCTTGTCCGATCATTGGGTTTGGAGATCAGGAAACTGTCTTCCTGAATTTGTGACCCCCTTCAACCCTTGATTTCTCATCCGTTTATATCTTTGACAGTGAAGGGCGAGTGGTCTCTTCAGGAGAAAAGGAGGATGTCATGGGACAATTCGTTGTGAACAAAACAAAGAGCAAAGTCGAAACCCGGAACAACACACTTCACCGGCGTTTGACACAGCAGCTGATGGAAAAAGGCGTGGACAGGGATCTCGCCATCAAGCATTCGAGCATTACCATCAGCATGGCTGCAGAATCCTTTGACCGTCATGGCAAAAGTGTTCCTCAGGTGGTTGAAAATACATTCAAAATGTTTCTTGAGGACTTACAGGATAAAAAACGCGGCCCTTATATTGATGTATACAACCGCCGGCATCGGTGGGAACCTCTTCCTCCCGGTATGATGAACCGTCGGAAAGTTATTTTCGGTTGATTCCGGTTTACCTCGATTATCTTTCCACCACACCACTGGCAGCCGAGGCCCTGGCTGCCATGTACCCTTATCTGACTGATCATTTTGCAAACCCTTCCAGCCGGATTTACCGTCAGGGATTGGAAGCCGGGGCAGCAGTTACCAAAGCAAGGCAGCAGGTAGCTTCACTGACCGGCGCTGATGCGTCCAGGGTGATTTTTACATCAGGCTCCACCGAATCGGCCAACTGGCTCATCAAGGGATTGGTTATGGCCGGTGATAAAGGTCCATGGCTCGTAAATCCGACCGAACACCGGGCTGTGCTGGAACCCATACTGGAGCTTGAAAAGGGCGGATTTCCGATTCACTGGATGCCGGTCCGGTCCGATGGATGTGTTGATGAAACAGTCTTTTCTGACACTGCTTTTCTTTCCTGCTCGTTGGTGGTTCTCATGACAGCCAACAATGAAACAGGCGTGATACAACCAGTGGAAAAAACAGCCGGGCTTTGTCGTCAGGCCGGTATTCCCCTTTTATCCGATGCGGCACAGGCGGCCGGTAAAATTCCACTGGATGCTTTGCAGACAATGCATGGTTACCTTTTCTTTTCCGCTCATAAATTCTACGGACCCAAAGGGGCCGGTGCAGTCATTCTTCCTTCACAGAAATCGGTCAGGCTGCCAAAAACCCTTCTCTCGGGTGGTGGCCAGGAGAGTGGTTACCGGTCGGGTACACTGAATGTTCCTGCCATTGCCGGATTCGGTGCAGCCGCACAATTGGCTTTATCCCAGATGAATCACGATGCAGACCGGCTGGGTGCTTTGCGGGATGGTTTCGAGAAAACCCTGGTTTCTCACATTCCCGATTTGCTGATCAATGGTTCAGGAACACGCCGCCTTCCGCATGTTTCCAGTTTTTCGGTCCCCGGAATACGTCCCCGAAAGCTTCTCACTTCTCTGAAAGGAATCGCGGTTTCAGCAGGATCGGCCTGTGCAACGGGTCAGCTTCAGCCCTCTCATGTTCTGATGGCAATGAAAGTACCTGACTCCCATATCCACAATACCATTCGCCTCTCCCTGGGACGTCCGACCACACCCTCCGATGTGGATCATGCTCTGGATATCCTGGTCAGCACCATCAGTAAATTGCGGTCCTGAACACCATCATATCCCCCTGACGGGAATTTTTCTTTTCATTCTTGACTTTTATGTATAAATTAGAGAAAGATTAGAGACGGAGACAATATGATCAGTGTGTCGGAAAAGGCAGCCAGGCAGGTTGCTACCATCATGAGCGAAAAAAATGTGCCTACCGACTATCACCTAAGAGTATCGGTGGTTGGCGGCGGATGTTCGGGCCTTTCCTACAATCTTGCTTTTGATAATGAGTTTAAAGAAGGTGATGAGAAAATCACCGAAAATGGTGTTGAACTGGTGGTGGATGGAAAGTCCCTGTTGTACCTCGCCGGAACGGTTCTGGATTATACCGATGGTCTGAATGGCCGGGGGTTTGTGTTTAACAATCCGAATGCGGCCCGGACTTGTGGCTGTGGCGAATCCTTCTCGGTCTGATACCATGACTCACCGGATCCGGGTCCGGGATGATCAGCATCTCTGGCTGCTGGAAAAAAACATTCCGGTTTTTGACATTCTTGAATGGTTTCCGGCTGGAACGGTGGACGATGCAAAATCGGGAACCGGTGAGCCGGTCTTATTCGAAACCAGTCTGGGTTGGTCGTTCCGGTCGGTCATTGAAAAAAGCGGATTTTTTATTTCGGAACGGTCATCCTCCAGACCAGGAACAACCAGATTTATCAGGGAATCGGGCCTGAAGCCCGGACAGACCCTGGTAATTCAGAAAACCGGACCACAGACCTTTTTATTATCAACAGAATAATGGATTTAATACAACCAAAAGAATCACCGCTCATCACGGTGGATATGCAGGACTTTATTGAAGGTGGCATTCTGCGCGAAAAGGCCTTCCGCCAGAAATTGCGCGAGCACGATTGGGAGCAATACCGGAATCAGAAGGTGTTGGTTAAGGGTTGTGGAGCGATTCCGGTACCCACGTGGTCGTATATGCTGATTTCGGCTTACCTGGTGCCTGTGGTTTCCCAGTTGATGTTTGGTGAAGGTTGTTCTGCCATTCCGATATACCGGCGCAGGGATGTCCCGGTTGGAATGGACGCCGACAACCAGCCGTAAGGAATTCTTCCGCTGAAGGTGATTCGTTGACTGCTTTCTGATCACTGATCACTTGTATTCTCTCGTCACGCGTCACTCGTCACTGGAAAAACTCTTGTCCCCTCGATAATATCTTCCCTTCGGTCAGATCACTCGGGGTCCGGGTTTTTCGAGAACCACAGGGTCCGGGTTTTTCCAATCACTACTCACAACCACTGGGTGATATTTTCGAAAGCTTCCACATCGGGATTGTCGAGATTTCCCGTCAGGCTCAGCACATCCATCCGGATATCCCGTCCTTTCCATTGCGGGTTTCTGATTAAATATCCCTCTGCTGCAAAAAACAGGTTCTGAATTTTCTTGCGGTTGACCTGCTGGAAGGGATGACCAAGGTGTGTGGAAGCCCGGTATTTGACCTCGGTGAAAACCAGCATGCCTTTATACTCGGTGATAATGTCAATTTCAGTGTGTCCGAATTGAAAATTCCGGTCGAGAATGCGATGTCCCTGTTTTTCGAGCCAGCCGGCTGCGAATTGTTCAGCTCTGGTCCCGGTGGTCCGGGTGGCTGGGGATCCGGAATGATCTCCGGTGATGGGGGGTAAGTCCGTGCTCATAAATAGCCCTGATATGGTTCGCTGTGGCGTAACCTGCATTGGATTGAAAGTGATACCCGGGAAACTGGTCGTGAAGGGTTTGCATATACCCATCTCGGGCCGTTTTAGCTAAAATTGAGGCTGCGGAAATTGAAAGGCAAACTGAATCGCCCGAAACCACAGGAGAAGAACCGGTTACACCGGCAATTTTGAGTTTTCCATCCACCAGAATGCTTTTTGGTCGGATGGTAAGCTGATCAAGTGCCCGTCTCATCGCCAGAAAGGTGGCCTGCAGAATATTAAACCGGTCGATTTCTTCGACTGATGCCCACCCGATGGCCCAGGAACGTGCATGATCCATCACCCATTGCTTCAACTGATCCCGTTCTCCGGCAGGTACCTTTTTGCTATCCCGCAAGGACCAATTGAGGTCATCCGGATTCAGGATCACCGCCGCAGCGGTAACCGGACCAGCCAGCGGACCTCTTCCGGCTTCATCAACTCCTGCAACCGGACCGAGACACAACTCATTCAGTTCCCATTCCTTCTGAAACCGGTCATCGGTGAAAGGGTAATTAACAAGAGCAGAAGGAAACAGAGAGGGAATTTTTTGTAGTGTCTTCACATCCGTCTGTCAGAGTTTAAGCTCGCGCATGTAGGTTCCCAGATCCTTATCGCCGCGGCCAGAGAGATTCACCACAATGTTGGAATCTGGTTTAAAGGCAGACGGATTGTCGAGCATCCACGCCAGGGCGTGTGCCGATTCCAGCGCAGGAATGATGCCTTCCCGGCGTGAAAGCTGCACAACTGCATCCAGGGCCTGCTGATCCGTTGCTGACACATAGGTAACCAATCCGCGATCTTTTAAGTAAGCATGTTCGGGTCCGACTCCCGGGTAATCGAGTCCGGCAGAAATGGAATGAGCGATCTGAACCTGACCGTCTTCATTCTGAAGCAGATAGGTCATGGCACCATGAATCACTCCGGGAATGCCTTTGGTCAGGGTGGCTGCATGGGCGTCGGTATTAAGTCCGTGTCCAGCCGCTTCGACTCCGATCAGTTTCACCCGGTCGGTGTAAGGAATCATCGGATGAAAAATTCCCATGGCGTTGCTTCCACCTCCCACGCAGGCGAGCACGTAGTCGGGTAACGAGCCGAATTGTTCAAAACTCTGGGAAAGAGTTTCTTTTCCGATCACTGATTGAAAATCCCGTACAATCATGGGGAAGGGATGCATTCCCACCACTGATCCGATAATGTAAAAAGTGTCATCCGGATTGGTCACCCAGTCGCGGATGGCTTCGTTGGTTGCATCCTTCAGGGTCTTGGATCCGCTGGAAACCGGAACAACCGTTGCCCCCAATAATTTCATACGGTACACGTTTGGAGCCTGACGCTCAATGTCTTCTTCACCCATGTAGACAATACAGGTCAGCCCATACAGTGCACAAACGGTGGCGGTGGCCACACCATGCTGTCCAGCACCGGTTTCAGCAATGATCCGCTTTTTGCCCATCCGGTTGGCCAGAAGAACCTGACCGACCGTGTTATTGATCTTGTGGGCACCGGTATGATTCAGATCCTCACGCTTCAGCCATACACGGCGGTTTTCGCCCATGAGGCTGCCAAGTCTTTTGGCTTCATAAAGCGGGGAAGGCCGTCCCACATAATCTTTGAGCAGGCTACGGAATTCGGCCCAGAAATTCTGATCCTCCCGGGCTTTCAGGTATTCCTGTTCAATTTCCATTGCAACAGGAATCAGGGTTTCAGGGATGAATCGGCCGCCATACGGACCGAAATGGCCGGTGGCATCGGGTATGTTGTGGTATGAAATCATGCTGACTTTCTAATAACCGGTTTCCGGAAATCCGGTCGGCCGGGTGACCAAATCTATTAAATCAATATCAGGGAATAAATTTACAAAATTCCGGTGACACGGTCGACTTTCGGAAAAAACTTGTATCACCATGGACCAAATTATCCGCATTTAAACCCTGCATGAGAAACACCGGTTCCGGTTTGCCGTTTTTTTTTGCTAAGTTTGTGCCGCCAAAGTTAAACTGGGGATTAAAAATGGTTATCGGAATTCCGAAAGAAACAGCAGCCGGTGAAAACCGGGTTGCCATGGTTCCCGAAGTGGCCGTCAAACTGATCAAAGCCGGCCATTCCATCCGTCTGGAAGCTGGTGCCGGTATGGCAGCTCACTTTCCGGATACAGAATATGAAAAAGCAGGTGTCACGCTGGTCAAATCTGCCGATGAGATTTATGGCGGATCCGATCTGGTTCTGAAAGTGCAGCGCCTTTCCGATGCGGAAGCAGCAAAAGTAAAGGCCGGGACTCTGGTCATTGCGCTTGGCTTTGCCATGGTCTGGCCTGCCCAAGCCAGGGTGGCTGCTGATAAAAAATTCAGTCTGCTCTGCATGGATATGATTCCGCGGACCACAAAGGCACAGCGCATGGATGCGCTCAGCTCACAGGCCAATCTGGCCGGCTACAAAGCTGTCCTCCTCGCCGCCAATGAATATGGCCGCATTTTCCCATTGCTGATGACAGCAGCCGGAACCATTACCCCGGCAAAAGTAGTGATCATGGGTGCCGGTGTGGCAGGTCTGCAGGCACTCGGGACCGCCAAACGGCTGGGTGCCGTTGTCGAGGTTTCTGATGTGCGACTGGCCGTGAAGGAAGAAGTTCAGTCACTTGGCGGACGGTTTATCGAAGTGGAAGGGATGGCCGACCTGCAGGATGAGCGCGGATATGCAAAAGAAGCATCACCTGAGTTTCTCGCCCGTCAGAAAGAAGTGATCTCACGGCATGTCAGTCATGCCGATATTGTCATTACCACTGCGCTGATTCCAGGTAAAAAAGCACCGGTACTGGTGACTGAATCCATGGTTCAGTCCATGAAACCCGGTAGTGTGGTGCTGGATATGGCTGTCGAATTCGGCGGCAACGTCGAAGGATCCGAGGCTGGTAAGATTGTGGTTAAACACGGTGTTAAAATCATCGGTTTTTCCAATCTTCCTGCTTTACTTCCCACCCAGTCGAGCGACCTGTACTCTAAGAACATTCTGGCCTTGTTGCAGCATATCACTACAAAAACCGGTGAGCTCAACCTGGATCTGAATGATGAAATTGTCAAAGGTGCACTGGTTGCTCATGACGGTCAGGTCATCAACGAACGAATCAATTCACTGTTAACCGCCTGAGGAATAAATGGAAACCTCTACCTTTCTGATGCTCATTTATGTCTTTGTTCTGGCCTCATTTGTGGGCTTTGAACTGATCAATAAAGTTCCGCCAACCCTTCACACTCCACTGATGTCCGGTTCGAACGCCATTTCGGGGATTACCATCGTTGGTGCTCTGGTCGCTGCCGGACAGGGTGACAGTTTTCTGAGCTCAATTTTGGGTTTTATAGCGGTCATTTTTGCCACCATCAACGTGGTGGGTGGCTATCTGGTCACCGACCGGATGCTTAAAATGTTTAAGAAGAAATGAGGTAAATCATGGAACTGATCCGCACTGTAGTTATTCCCGTTGTTTACCTCGTTGCTTCATTCCTGTTTATCATGGGAATCAAGTGGCTGAGTTCACCCGCCACTGCCCGGAAGGGGAATCTGTATTCCGCTCTGGGTATGTTTCTGGCCATTGTGGTCACCTTGTTCGACCAGCATATCCTCGAATTTCACTGGATCATGATTGGCTTGCTGATCGGGTCGCTGATCGGGGTGATTCTGGCTCTTAAAGTCGAAATGACGGCCATGCCTCAAATGGTTGGATTGCTGAATGGATTCGGTGGAGGTGCCTCTGCTCTGGTGGGAATGGCCGAGTACTACACCCATCTTCATCATGGATTTCCAGCCGATCCGATCAAACTGACCGTGGCCATCGGATTAAGTCTTCTGATCGGAGCAGTCACTTTTACCGGTTCGTTGATTGCTTTCGGTAAACTGCAGGGGCTCGTCACCGGAAAAGTGGTCAAGTTCCCATTTCAGAATCCGCTGAATGTGCTGCTGGTTCTTGCTGTCATCACCCTGATCGTGATGGGCATAATTGATCCGGTTAATCAATGGTTATATATCGGATTGGTGGGAATTTCGCTCTTATTGGGTGTCCTGTTGGTATTGCCCATCGGCGGAGCCGATATGCCTGTGGCCATTTCGCTGCTCAACTCCTATTCGGGACTGGCGGGGGCTGCCACCGGATTTGTCATTGACAACAACATGCTCATCATTGCCGGTGCGCTGGTGGGGGCTTCCGGAATTATCCTGACTCAGATCATGTGCAAGGCCATGAACCGCTCACTGATGAATGTATTGCTGGGTGGGTGGGCCAATGCCGGTTCAGCCGCTGCGGATACCGCTTCCGGAAAAGACCTGGTGGTGAAATCGATCGACTCAGAAGAACTGGCCATGCTCTTTTCGGGTGCATCCCGGGTCATTATTGTTCCCGGATACGGTATGGCTGTTGCACAAGCTCAGCACGCTGTGAAGGAACTGATGGATCTGCTTCAGAAAAATGGAACCGATGTCCGGTTTGCCATTCACCCGGTTGCAGGACGGATGCCCGGCCACATGAACATTCTTCTGGCAGAATCCAATGTGCCGTATGAAAGACTCTATGCGCTGGAAGATATCAATGATGATTTCAGAAACACCGATATCACCCTGGTGATCGGTGCCAATGATGTGGTCAATCCGGCAGCAAGAAGCAATGCATCTTCACCGATTTTCGGAATGCCGATCCTGAATGTGGATTATTCAAAAACCGTGATTGTGGTAAAACGTTCCATGAACACCGGATATGCGGGTATTGAGAACGAATTGTTCTACATGGATAACACGCTCATGTATTTTGGCGATGCAAAAGATGCCATCGGCCGCCTGAACAATGAATTGAAAGGAAAGGCCTAATAACGGCCTGCAATTTCGAAGACCTTCCTTAAACGCTCCGGGTCTTTCAGGCCCGGAGCCGTTTCTATCCCGCTGTTAATATCCAGAAAATCGATACCTGGCTGGTCCAGAAGAACTGCCATGGTTTCCGGGCGGATTCCACCTGCGATGATGCGGGGTTTGGGCAGCGACAGCTTTTTCAGTAAATCAGGATTGATGGCGACACCGGTTCCGCCGCGCTGAGTCCCGTTTCCCGAATCGATCAGATAATACTCGATTTTTTCCTGAACCGGGAATTCATCCGACAAGGCCTCTTCAATGGTAAGGGCTTTCCAGACAGGAACCGGCATCTGTCCGATGAGATCAGCAGTTTCCCGGCCATGCAACTGAATACGGTCCAGCCGGCAGGTTTTCACTGCCTGTATAATGAGGTCCGCCGGCTGATCCTGAAAAACACCGACCTTCAACGCCCGGCATGAAAGCGAAGAAATCCACTCACGGTTTCCGGGGGGATTAAACCGTTTGCTGACCGGGGTCAGGATGAAGCCAAGAGCGTATGCGCCCAAAGACTCTGAAAGCAAGGCATCTTCCGGGCGGGTAAGACCACAGATTTTAATCCTGACCAAGTAATTCCCTCAGTTTCTGCTGCGGATGGCCGCTGGTGACCAGACTTTCCCCGATCAGGGCTGCATGAAAACCAGCGTCTTCCATTCTGAGCATATCCTTACGTGTGAAAATGCCACTTTCTGTGACTTTGATCAGTTCAGCAGGAATCAGTGGTGCCATGTCGAGGGCCGTCTGCAAATCGACGTGGAAGGAATGAAGATTCCGGTTATTCACACCAATAATCGGATTGTCGAGATGAAGTACCCGCTTAAGCTCATCAACCGTGTGAACCTCGACCAGAACATCCAGCCTCAGGTTGGTGGCGATTTTGTAAAGGGAATGAAGTGCCGGGTCATCCAGAATAGCAGCAATCAGAAGAATGGCACTTGCTCCGGCCTGGTAGGCCTGCTCAATCTGGACCGGATCAATGATAAAGTCCTTACGGATTGCTGGTGCCAGTCCCAGCTGGGCGACATCATGTAAATGAGTCAAATGTCCCTTGAAATACGTTTCATCAGTCAGCACAGAAAAAGCCGCGGCCCCGCCAGCCTGATATGCTTTTGCCAGTTCTGCCGGATGAAAATCCTCAATTAATATCCCGCGGCTTGGGGAAGCCTTTTTGATTTCTGCTATGATCTGGATTCCGGACCTGCTGATGGCAGAACGAAAGGTCGGAACCGGATGAGCCGGACGGGTGAATGAAACCGGCTGATGACGGGCCACGATCACTTCTGTTTTTTTGGTCTCAACAATGGTATCTAATATGGTCTGTAATCGTGCCAATGGGGATTCTCCATGTTGATTGGGTGTCTGTCTGATTAACGAAAATAATTTTGTAAATTGCCCATTACAATGAAATCCATCGTCCTTGTCCCGTTGTATCAGCGCATCATCCGGTTTTTTCATGAATTCGGTTCGATGGCAACCCTTTCTGCCAGCATCTTCCTGCATCTTCCAAGGGTGCTCAGAGATCGCCGGTTACTGATTCAGCAGATGCATCATATCGGGGTTGGATCTCTCCCACTGGTCCTGGTGATTGGCCTGTCGACCGGAGCCATTTCTGCCTGGCAGGCAGCCTACCAGTTTAAAGGACTCATTTCCAATTTTCTGATCGGATCGGCTACCAGCCGTGCCATATTTCTGGAACTGGGACCGGTTTTAACCGGGATCATCATTGCCGGTCGGGTTGGAGCCAGTATTGCCGCAGAACTGGGTACCATGAAAGTGACCGAACAATTGGATGCTCTGCGGGTCATGTCCATTCCTCCTGAGCGTTTTCTGGCCTTGCCCAGAGTATTGGCATCGGTGATCATGATGCCTGTTCTGGTCATTTTTGCAAACTCGATCGCCCTGTTTGGATCGTTTGCAGTATCAAACGGATTTCTGGGGATCAGCGTGGAGGTTTTCTTTTATTCCGTTCAGAAGTTCTTTATACTCAGCGACCTGATTTATGGCATCAGCAAGTCGGTGGTGTTTGGATTTACAACCGCTATCATCGGGTGCCACATCGGATTTTCAACCGAAGGTGGTGCCGAAGGCGTTGGTAAATCAACCATCAAGGCGTTTGTTGTTTCTGCCGCTTCGATTCTGGTGGCCGATTATGTGCTCTGGAGTTTGTTTTTCTGATCGGTTCCCCGAACCAGCCGGCCGATTAACTGCGGTCCTTCATATATCATCCCGGTATACACCTGAACCAGTGAGGCGCCGGCTTCCAGTTTCTCCGCAGCATCTTCAACCGAGAAAATTCCGCCCGATCCGATGATGGGAACCGATCCGATCTGGCTGGCAAACTGACGAATGAGGGTTGTTGACCGCTCGCGAACCGGTGCTCCACTCAATCCGCCGGTCTGACTGACAAGTCTGGAAGAAGAACGCAGACCCTCCCTGGAAAGAGTGGTGTTTGATACCACCAATCCATCGACCTGGTCCCCGACCACCCACTGACAAATGGAACCAACCTGCCAGTCATTCAGATCCGGAGCGACCTTCAGCAGAATGGGTTTTTTGATGGACTGGCTGGCACGAAACGACCACAATTCATCAAAAATGGGGCGGAGAGAATCCAGTTCCTGCAACTGTCGCAGATTGGGGGTGTTGGGCGATGAGACATTCACAACAAAAAAGTCGCACAGGTCATAGAACCGTGCCAGCACATACCGGTAAGCATCAGGAGCTTCGTTGTTTGGTACCCATTTGTTTTTTCCAAGATTCATTCCAAGCGGAATTGGAGGTTTGCCTTCCCGTCTCAGCATGGATTCCAACCGGTGAGCAACCGAATCAGCTCCCTCATTATTAAACCCCATCCGGTTAATAATCGCATGGTCGGCTGGCAGTCTGAACACGCGGGGTTGGGGATTCCCGGGCTGAGGGTAACGGGTGACACCTCCCAACTCGGCATGACCAAAGCCCAACATCCACCAGATCCAGGGAGCCATTCCATTTTTATCATAACCGGCCGCAAGGCCAATCCGGTTTGGGAATTTTAGATTCCACAAGGTCACGGGATCAGTATCGGGACGCAGCCAGTTTCCAATTGGTTTCACCAGCCAGTCATGGGGCTGCAATGAGGAAGCCAGATGGACCGATACCTCGTGCATGGTTTCCGGCGGAAAGGAAAAGAGAAAGGGTCTGATGATTGAGCGATACACTGACACGGGGATCCTTATTCAATTTTGCTCAAAGGTCGTCAGACAGTCATTGGGATTCAACCAATGAAATGGGATGCCCGACCAGCATAAAAGTGCCCATTTTGGCGTTGTCAAGCGGCTTGGGAGTTAATTTATTTTAAAAAAGTCAAAATAGTGAATCTTATCCGGACCATTTCCGAAAAACGGTTCAGGAAAACACATAGGATTGGCCAATTCGGGTGGGTTCCATGGTACAACTGACGAAAGGACGGTCATCATGAAACTCTCTCTGCTTGCGGGCTCCGTGCTTGCACTACTACTGACGGCATCTGTTTCAGACGCCATGGTTTCCAACGGAAAACCAAAAAACCTTACTGCGCTGTCCACCGGAACGACCCATTCATCGGGTTCGATTTCCTGGCTGACCACCGAATCTGTTCCTGAAGAAGAACTTGAAATGTGGGTTCAGGCCCAGGCTGAACATCCCGAATTCAAAATGACAGGCGGAAGCCGGCAACTGTCTGCTTTTCTGGCCTCAGGTCTAAATTCTGATCCTGATCAGAATCTGAAGTCATTGAATAAGTACTTCGCCCAGATTGATCTGATTCAATCCGAAAAAGACATTGCCACAGCAGTTGGCATTCTTCACCGGATCGGAATTCCAGTGGTGTTCAGTATGACCCCAGCCGGCGATGATCACAATGCCATTGTTCTCAATCCGTTGCCCACACCTGCCTCTGAAAAACTATCACCTGCTGCGTATCTCGACTACCTCGACGAACTGAGTGGGATGACGATGGGTACTCTGATTATTACTCCAGAGGTTGCAAAGCAGATTGCGGCCATTGATGCCGCCATTCTTTCTGCCAGAAACGGAGAAATCAACGGACAGACGGTGGTTCCTGACCCATTCTTTAACTGGAACCAGTTCTGGACTCAGCTCCAGTTCGATCCATCCAGGTTTACCAGTGAAGCCCCGGCCAGTTTGTATAATCTGACCAACCGGATCAATTCCATTGCTGATCTTGATACATGGAAGGTCTATCTGAAATGGCGCCTCCTGGAAGCCATGGCGCCGGCCATCGGCGGCAATGTGGCGATGATCCATTACCAATATCTGGCACCGGGTGAGCGGACCCCAGCCCGCTGGCGGCAGGTGCTTGATGTGGCTGGTGAACTGTCGGGTGAAGGTATGTCGGGACATCTTTTTCCCAGACTGATCAGCAAGGAAGACAAATCACAGATCGTTTACCGGATTGAACTGGCCAAGGGCGAAGTGAAAAACCAGATTGCCCTCAGAACCGATCTGGATGAGTCCGAAAAAAACCGTCTGATCACCACACTGGATAATCTGACCATCCGCGTGGGGTCTCTTCCCGGAACCATTGCAGAAACCGATCTGTCGGCCAATGGCAACGATTGGATGAATAACATTCTACGGGCAGGTTCCTGCAAAACCAAACATTTGCTTTGCACAACCCATAGCCCTGATCAGGTACAATACGATGCCTTCCGCAATGAAGGGACTTTGTCCCGCGAACTCGTCGGTGACTTTCTGGCAACCGGATCTTATGATTCTTTTGAGCAGACTTTAACAGGAATGATTGGCGGCTGGATCGGATACGAGATCCTCTGAAAGTGATTCCATGAGATGGTGGTGGGGCTGTCTGGTGAACAGGCAGCCCTTTTTTTATTCTCTGAAACCGTTTGGATTCTGTTCCTGCCATCGCCAGGAATCGGCACACATTTCATCAAGGGACCTGGCGGCCTGCCATCCCAGTTCGATTCTGGCTTTTTCCGGATTGGCATAACAAGCCGGAACATCTCCCGGACGTCGTGAAACAATGCGGTAGGGGACTGGTTTTCCGCTGGCCTTTTCGAACGCCCGTATCACTTCCAGAACCGAATAACCTTCCCCTGTGCCCAGATTGTAAGTGACCAGACCGGGTGATGAAGACAGCTTATCAACCATCTTTACGTGCCCGATCGCCAGATCCACCACATGAATGTAATCCCGGATTCCGGTTCCATCGCGGGTGGGATAGTCGCCACCAAATACCTGGAGTTCCTGTCTGCGTCCGATGGCGACCTGTGTGACAAAGGGCATCAGATTGTTTGGAATTCCAGACGGATCCTCACCTATCAAACCACTTGGGTGGGCACCTACCGGATTGAAGTAGCGAAGCAAACCGATATTCCAGTCAGGATCAGAGGCATACAGGTCACGAAGAATATCCTCGGCCATCAGTTTGGTCCGTCCGTACGGATTGGTGACCGACAGCGGAAAGTCCTCGGTGATGGGAACCGTGGATGGATTTCCGTAAACAGTGGCTGAAGAACTGAAAACCAGGTTTTTTACACCTGCTTCCTTCATACCAGTCAACAGGTTCAGCGTGCCGGTCAGATTGTTGTTGAAATACATGAGCGGATTGGCTACCGATTCTCCCACTGCCTTGAAGGCAGCAAAATGAATGACTGCCTCAACGGGGACCATGGAGAACAGTTTTTTTACTTCTACGGGATCGGTCAGATCCATTTCAGAAAAACCGAATGAATGTCCGGAAATCTGTCTGATCCGATCCAGACAAACAGGATGACTATTTGAAAAATTGTCGGCGATGTGGACCTGATAGCCGGCTTTCAGCAATTCTACGACCGTGTGGCTGCCAATGTAACCGGCCCCGCCGGTGACCAGGATGTGACGAAGGGTCATGAGCTCTCTCAGAAATGGTGGTACTGTAAAGTTAACCGCCCGACAGACCGATCAGAAATCGTGGCGACGGCGATTTTTCCCTCCACCATAAGGCTCACCCATCAGGTCTTTGGCCAATTGACCGGGACGGATTCCCACCTGATCAGCCAATTCCCGCAGAGTGTCCGATTCCCGTGCTTTGATTCCCCGCCGGTTCAGTTCCTCAATGGCCGATTCAAGGTTGATGGATTCCGATTTGCAGAACTGTCTGAGGGTCATTTCTCCCCAGCCGCCACCAGTCCCGGATCCCTGTGAAACCGTTTGGTCTGGGCGTGGAGAGGGAACGATTTGCCGGGGCTCGCCAGCCGCCTTTTCCTGGTGTCCATAACGGTGATCGGTTGAATCGGAAATCACGGTATCGGTTGTGTCACTGCCGGTAACAGGCGTCTGGTGTCGGAAACTGTCGCGGGTTTCCTGCAGCCAGCCAGCGGGTCCCCAGTAGGAAACTGCCATCCAGCAGCAGATCAGAATCAACAGAAGCGCTGCCAGCAATTCACGCCAATGGGTCCGGGTCATCTGGTACTGATCGTAGCAGTAGTTTTTCAGTGCTCTCCAGTTCAGAACCGTATGAATCAGACTGGCGAGAATAAACAAAACCGATAACCAGTTGTGCAGACTCTGCCACTGAGATTTGGTTAACCAGAGAAACTCCCAGTTAACCGTCCGGACAATCCGGTTAGATGGGGAAATAAATAGGACCAGTCCGGTCAGAACCAGAATCAGGAATCCGGTAAAAAGAGTCTGGCTGATAAAGGGACGTAATTGCCAGTTGGAGTGAGGGTAAGTGTTCATGGATGGCTCCGTTTTTTTCTTTAGAGCCACCCATGAAATAAAAAGTTAAAAACGTCTTTTATGGTTCTGCTTCTTTTGTCGGTTCCGGAGGGGAAGGCGGATGTGTTTTCCGGTGCCCTTTCCATTGCCTGACTGATTCCCGGAGAAGGTATTCAATCTGTCCGTTCAGGCTTCTGAGTTCATCAGAAGCCATCCGGTTCAGGTCTTCCCACAGCCGGGGATCAATCCGAAGGACCAGTGATTTTTTCTCGGATTTTTCCGACATAGCCAGTCCGGATCAGTACAATGAACCTGTATTCACTACCGGAGTGGTTGCGCGTTCACTGCACAGAACCACCAGCAGGTTGCTGACCATACTGGCTTTCCGTTCTTCATCCAACTCCACAATACCATCTGCCCGCAGCTTCTGTAAGGCCATCTGAACCATCCCAACGGCCCCATCAACAATTTTCTGACGGGCCGCAATAATAGCCTCAGCCTGTTGGCGCTGAAGCATGGCTCCGGCAATTTCCGGGGAATAAGCCAGGTGGTTGATCCGAGACTCAAGAATCTCGACACCGGCCGATTGAACCCGTTCCTGTATTTCATGCTGCAGCCGGTCACACACCTCGTCAATACTCGACCGAAGACTTTGCTCCTCGCCTTCATAATTGTCGTAATTATATGAAGTGGCCACATGCCTGATGGCTGACTCGGCCTGAACGTGAACAAATTCAAGGTAATTGTCCACATCAAAAATGGCCTGAGCTGTTTCACGGATCCGCCAGACCACCACCGCAGAAATTTCGATTGGATTCCCCTTCTTGTCGTTCACCTTAAGCTTCTGACTGTCGAAGTTTCTGGCTCTGAGTGACAATTTCTTGCGTTCAAAAAGCGGATTGGTCCACCGCAGACCGGTATCGCGGGTGGTACCGGCATAGCTTCCGAAAAAGACGAGAACGGCAGCCTCATTGGGTTCGAGGGTAAACAGGCCGGCAAAGCAAACCAGCGTGATGATTGCAGCCAGAATCAGGATTCCCAAAAGCCAGGGATTGGGAGAACCCGCCTGGATTAATTGTACGATCAGAACGCCTTCTGCAACCAGAAGGGCAATCAGGATTGCCAGAATGGTCCATCCGTTGGCAGTCCGGTTCAGTTTTTCAGTGGTCATGGTTTTCTCCTTTGAAGTGATACTAAATTGATATCACCGTGATACGAATGTCATGAATCGGAGGTTTCATGTCAAGAAGAAGAAACAGAAAAAGGTCCGATTTGAATTCATGTCCGAAAATGAAGACATTCGGGCAGAGGTCTATATGGATAAATTTGTCATTGAAGGAGGAAAAAACCTCCGCGGAACCATTGCAGCATCGGGTTCGAAAAATGCATCACTTCCTCTGATGGCCGCCTCATTGCTGGCCAGAGGAACATTCACCATTCATCACACTCCCGATCTTCAGGATGTTCACACCCTTTCTAACTTGCTTCGGATTATCGGGTGCCGTGTTCAGTTTACCCGTGAAACCCAGGATCTGCTCATCAACACCGAGCATGTTCATCATTACGAGGCTCCGTACGAGTTGGTGAAAAAAATGCGGGCCAGTATCTACGTGCTCGGTCCGCTGCTTGCCAGGTATGGTTATGCACGGGTGAGTTTACCGGGAGGATGTGCCTGGGGTCCACGGCCGGTGGATCTGCATATTGAAGGAATGAAACAACTGGGTGCCGAGGTTGATCTTGATGGTGGTTACATCATCGCGAAAAAAGATCGACTGGTGGGAAATCGCATCAAATTCCCGATCAGCTCGGTGGGTGCCACCGGAAATGTCCTGATGGCAGCGGTGCTGGCAAAAGGCGAATCTCTGATTGAAAATGCAGCCATTGAACCAGAAATCGTGGCACTTGAAGAATTTCTGGTTGCCATGGGAGCAAAAATTCAGGGCGTAGGCACACGCACCCTGACCGTTCAGGGAGTGGATTCATTGTATCCGACCCATTTTAATAACATTCCTGACCGTATCGAAATCGGTACTTTCATGGTTGCGGCCGGACTGACCCGGGGAGATGTGACCATTACCAATGTTATCCCCGATCATATCCGGTCTGTTGCTGATCATCTGGAACAATCCGGATGCAGGATTGAATGGGGAACCTCACAGGTACGCGTGACGGGTGGCGAACAGATTCGTCCTGTCAATGTCATTACAGATGTCTTTCCCGGATTTCCGACCGATATGCAGGCGCAGTGGATTGCCTATATGACGCAGGCCAATGGCCCGAGTACGCTGGTCGATCAGATCTACTTTGACCGGTGGAAACACGTTCCCGAACTGGAGCGGCTGAATGCCCGTCTGAAAACCGATGGAAATGCATGCAAGATCGAAGCGCCTGCTGTGCTGAAAGGCGCGACCGTCATGTCCACCGACCTTCGTGCTTCCGCAACCCTTATTCTGGCTGGTTTGGTTGCAAAGGGAACCACCGAGGTTCTTCGGGTGTACCATCTGGACCGGGGATATGAGTCACTTGAAAAGAAACTGGCCGCGCTGGGTGCCGGCATCCGGCGTGAGCACTATGAAGAGTTTTCAAAATCTGATGTTCAGGAGGAATCATGAAACGCTGGCAAATATGGCCGGGCTTACTTGTTTTATTGTTGTTCACCGGTCTGGCCTGCAGCAAATCTGATACTGCAGGTTCCGATTTACTGGTAGATGAAATTTCCACACCAGGTGTTCAGTGCAGCATGTGCGAGGCAACCATCAGCGCTGCGTTGAAAAAGATCGATGGGGTCAAAAAGGTGGATGTGGATCTGAAAAAGAAAATGGTGCTGGTGGCACATACAGAAGGGGTCACCCGAGAAATGATTCTGAACGTTGTCTCTGCCAGCGGTTATGATGCTGATCATGTGAAGAAGGATGAAAAAAGCTATGAAAATCTCCCTGAATGTTGTAAGTAAGGCTTTACTGGCCGGTCTTCTGGCAGTTGCTCCCTCCATTGCATCAGGGCAGTATAAAGTCGAGCCTTCCGAAGTGGTCGATCTTGGAGAAATCGAAGAGGGTAAGGTGGTCACGGTCGATTTTAAAATTACCAATCAGTCTGCAGCCACCCACACGGTCGGTCCGGTTAAAACAAGTTGCGGTTGTACCACGGCTGAGCCTTCACTGAAGGAAATCAAACCTGGTGAGACCACAGTGGTAACGGCCAGTTATGATTCCAAAAACCGTCCTGGTCCGTTCAACCGCGAGATAACTGTATTTATGAATGGATCCGGGTCGAAACCGGTTACTGTTTTCATGAAGGGTGAAGTAGTCTCTCCGTCAGGCCCCCGGCTAGTTCTTGATGCCAACCGGATCAATCTGGGTGTTCAGGCCTTCCGACAGCGGGTGACCGTATCGGTCCCGATCAGAAACAAGGGAACCGAACCATTGGTGGTGCAAACGGCCGAACTCGACAAGAAAAACATCCTGAAAGAACCCCTCTCTGTTCCGCCTGGCTCATCCTATACATTGGCCGTTGACGTCCCCTCGCCTGAAACAGAGGGTATGTACTCGGGCGTTCTTACCCTGACAAGTAACGATCCTTCACGCCGGCGTGCAGTGATATCGGTTCTCGGCTGGTACGAACAGCGTCAGGGAGTGGTGGTGGTCCCCGAACGGGAAGTGAACGATCAGGTCATTGTGCGGGTGACCAGTTATATCAGCAAACCGGTTATGATCAGTGAACTGATGCCTGCCGGCAGCTATCAGATTCTGGCGGGTAAAGAAGTGCTGCAGCAGGGAGAAGGCGCGCTTCTTCAGGTTAAAAAGGGAACCGAGGTCCGGTACCGGCTATAAAAAGAAAAAGTCCGGCTCAAACGAACCGGACTTTTTCTGTGGAAGGGTCACCCAGCTTAAAACCGGATGAAGATTACATCACTTGATCTCACTTGCTTTGACAATGTATCCCTCACGACGGCCCAGCCATTTGCTGACCTCGTAACTGAAGGAAAGAATATCGGCTGACCGGGCATACCGCTTGTTCATGGTATCACGGACGACCAAAGGAATAATGGCATAGACGGTATCACCGTAACTGTACTCAGCCTCGAAATTGTGGGGACGAAGCATATCACGCGAAAGAGCCAATGTCCAGCCATCCACGGTTGAGCCCGAGGCTGTGGTAAATGGCGTGTCATCGGTCTGTCCCTCGACGGGATTGTAAGAAGTAAACGTCACTGTATCCATGGAGCCCCGCAATTTTAACCGGTTGGCTTCAAGACTTTGACGCGTGAGAATCAGAGAATCCTGCAGGGCACTGATCCGTTCACGATATTGACTGGTTGATTGGAAATGACCAAAACCGAAGGAAGATACCATCAGAGCGCCAAACAGCAGAACCACGGTCGAGCGCTGAATCGTTTTTCTCGGCATGTGTCTCTCAGATTAGTTGAACATACGACGACCGTACCACTTACAAATGCCGTGCCAAATGGAAGCGCTTTTATTAAGATATGTTTATCTGGATGCCAAATTGAGGCATCCGGGAGGGCTCACGTGGACCCGGGTTCTGTTTTTTGTGTAACTGGTCACGCCGGAGGTCAATTATCACCTTCCTTTCATCGCCGGGGTGTATACTATTCTGGACGCAAAGCCGCCTGACAAGGGAAAAACAGGAAAAACGGCAGGAGAAAGCAGATGTTTCAGCCTACTTTATTAGACAACCGGGTTATCCTGATTACCGGGGGCGGCACCGGACTTGGACTCAGCATGGCCCGGGCCATGGCGGGCTATGGGGCCAGAATCGTGATTTCAAGCCGCAAAAGAGAGGTTCTGGAGGCTTCTGCTGAAGCATTGGCCTCGGAAGGACTCAACATCGGATTCCGGGTTTGTGATGTCAGAAATTCTGACCAGGTGGCAGAAATGATCGCGTCGGTTGTAGAGGAATATGGACAACTGGATGGATTGATCAATAACGCGGCGGGTAATTTTATCTCACCAACTCAGCTTTTATCCCCGAAAGGGTTCGATGTGGTGGTTGATATTGTACTCAGAGGAACGTTCTATTGCACCCATGCCGCTGGCCGGTACTGGCTCGAAAACCGGCTACCGGGTGTCGTTTTAAATATTTCGACCACTTATGCCGATTCCGGGAGTGGATTTGTGGTTCCCTCTGCCTGTGCAAAAGCAGGTGTCAATGCCCTGACCCGGTCTCTGGCAGCGGAATGGGGTGGCAACGGAATCAGGGTAAACGCCATTGCCCCCGGCCCCATCCCGACAAAAGGCGCGTTTTCCCGGCTGCTTCCCGATGAATCTTGGGAACAGGTGATGAAGAACCGCATTCCGGGCGGAACATTTGGTACCCATGAAGACCTGACCAATCTGGCTGTCTTTCTCATGTCCCCGCTCAGCCGTTTTATCAACGGAGAGGTGATCCGGTTAGATGGCGGAGAACAATTAAACGGGGCCGGTCAGTTTAATCCGCTCCGGGCCATCCCCGAAGACCAATGGCCCGAACTGGCCAGAAAAATGCGCCAGGGAGGCGGCTCGCGATCATGACCGACAAGTGGCTGGAACTCTCTCCTGACTGGTTCTCATGGTATCTTTTGGTCCTGACCATTGTTTCCTGCTGGCTGTCCATCTGGTCCTACCGCAGGGTAAGGCCGGAATTGCCTCCTTCCTTCCGCCTCCTGCTCATTTCACTCAGGTCAGTGGTTCTGATTCTTATTGGATCGCTGGCGGTTCACCCGGTGATCCGAAGTTCCGTTTCAATGAATGCCTATCCATCGGTGACGGTCTGGATTGACCAGAGCCGCAGTATGAACAACTGGTGGACCGATGCCACTCGCACTGATGTGATTTCACGCATTCAGGACCTTGCCAGTGATTCGGTGAATCTGTCCGTCCGTTTTTTTGGTTCATCGGTTTCAGAGTTACCTGATACGACTGCATCCATGACCTCGCAGACCCGGTTCAGTCCGGTTGTAAAATCGGCAGGGAACGGATTGAATCTGGTGGTCACCGATGGTCGGTTTGATGACCAGGAGTGGTTTTTTACCGAACCGGTGGGGCACTGGGATGCCTGGATGGTGGGAGACACCACCCAGCCAGCTGGATTTATGCTTCAGCCTCTGTCGCGTGAACAGATGACCGGATTTACCGGCGATACCCTACGCCTGCCATTGAATGTAACCTGGCGTTCGGTTCCTTCCGATTCAGTCAGGGTGATGTGGACAGGTGGAGCCACAGGAGCCAGTGATTGGATCGTATCTGAATCGGGGGCAGGCAATCAGCTGATCCGGATTCCGGTGGTCAGTCAGAACCCCGGAACCGTTGTGGTTCAGGTCAGGCTGGAAGGCTCTTCCGCCATCAGAAGTCAAGGTGAGACCATCCGCATCCGGATCAGAGAACGTTACCGTGATGTCTGGATACTGGCGCATGAACCACAGCCGTTCATCGGGTTTATTCACCGTCAGGCCCTTGCAGCCGGCGCAAAAAATGCCGGTATTTTTTATGATACCAGGGAGTTAACTCCTTCACGGTTTTCCTCTGCACCACCAGCCGGATTTACCGGTTTGATCATTGCAGTCAACTATCCTTCCGTTGAAACCAGGACTATCTCAGGATTCAGGTCCCTGACCGAAAAAAATCCGGTCTTGCTCGTCTCCTCGGTTCCTCTAATTTCTGGTGCGTTACCCGACTGGGTTCCTCCTTTCAGAATTATCCCCGAACCCTTTAACAGGAAACCCTGGATGCCAGCACCGGTTGAAGGACGAACCGGACTCCTGTCGGGTTGGACTCCCGAAGAAATTGGCCGGATGCCACCACATCAGACGGCTCTGATGGCCGTTCCGGGGGTTCGTGGTGAGTCGGCACAACTCAATATTGCAGGAACCATTCTGGATTTTCCGGTGGCATGGTCGGGTACCGGGCTTCCCAAACGTGCATGGGTTGCTGCCGGGGCCTGGGATGATTGGGACCGGCTGGAAGCACTGAATGGGAGATCTCCTTCCGGTATGGCATCCGGGTTCCGTTTGCTCATTCGCGATTTGCTGACTCCGGCCGATGAAGATCCTTTCTCTGTTTCCTTCCAGCCTTCGGGAAGCGGTACCGATCTGAAGGCCACCGTGGTTCTGAATCCGGATCGGATTTCCTGGCCAGCGGATTCTCTGGTTGCCTGGCTAACACCAGGTGATCTGCCCGAGGTGCGATTGCAGCCCGAGACAAAAACCTCCTTTGGCGCTTTGTTCCGGCCACCGGGCTCGGGATTTTTTAACTGGAAAGCAAGGCTGGTTCAACCGGATGGCCGGACAGAGATCATGACAGGCACTTACCAGCCTGGAAAATTGGACTCTGAAACCTCTGTAGACTATGCATCCACAGAACCTTTCAGAACGTGGGCTTCTGGCACCGGCGGTCAGACTTACACGGGGTTACCCGATCTACAAACAATTAAAGAACGATTAAATTCCCTGGCAAAACCAGAAATCCGTTCACGTGTGTTGGATAGCTGGGATCAGGTCGGTATTTTTCTGCTGATCCTGATTCTATTGACAACCGAATGGATAATCCGAAAACGGCTGGGAGCCTTGTAGGCCGCTGGCTCTTTTTTATTTGTCTGGCATCCGGCAGTTCTCTGCAGGCCCAACCGGTCATTACCGAGGTCATGTTCCGTCCATTGGATGCTGACAGCGAATATGCAGAGTTTTTCAATCCGGGTGCCGATTCTCTCGATCCGGCCGCAATCCGGTTCCGGGACGGATACAGCACAACGTCCCTGATTCATGTGGCGGGCCCACCAAAAATTCCTCCCCGTTCACATGCGCTTCTGATTGATAAGGATTATTTCCTGGCCGGAAATCCTCGTCATTATGAACAGGTGATTCCGCCCGGGACACCGGTTTTCAAAACCAGTAATGCCAGTATCGGCAATGGTCTGGGCAATACCTCTGACTTCCTTTGCATTCTCTCGGCCTCAACGGGCGATACACTTTCATCGATCAGTTGGCAAGTAACGGTTCCGGCGGGATTTTCCATTGAGCGGCGGCATCCTGCAGGCCCTCCGGGACAGTTTTTCCCGGGAGCAAACTGGATTCAATCCGTCCTGACTCATGGTACCCCAGGGCAGCCGTATGCAGGAGACATCCCGGTTCTCACCGATGCCTCACTGGTTTCGGTCCATCAGTCAGGCGATACAGCGGGCCATGTCATCCTCACAAACATCGGAATCCTCCCAGCCACACCAGTGACCATTTCACTTTCAGATCCATCAGGTGAGCTGCTTTTTATTTCAAACCCGTTCACCGTCCCTGCTGGCGGAGAGAGTCATCAACCGTTTTCAATCCGGCGCCTGCCCCAGGGATTATACCCGATTGTTGCACGGATCAGTGGAGATACCGGCGATAAAAACAATGACTCACTCCTGATAAACTGGAAGGTGGAAGCCACCGCCGCACGGGATATCCGGATGGACTCCGTTTCGTTTGACGGATGGGTACAGGTTGGTCGTCCGGTTAATGTGAAGGTCACCCTGAAAAGTGCCGGGTGGTTGCCGACCGGTGCCGGAACGGTTCGTTTCAAACCCGGAAATGAATTCCTGGCTCCCCTTGGTGTCGAAAATATCGGGCCGGGTCAGAGCCAGACAATCACATTCCGTTGGATACCTGCTCAGTCCGGACCGATTCAATACTCTGCTGAGTGGGAAGGGTCGGATGATGTACCCGAAAACAACCGGTCAGAAGGGTGGGTCACCGTTGAAAAGGCCTGGCCTCTGAACGACCTGCGGTTGACTGAAGTGATGGCCAATCCGGATGGATCCGACTACGGAAATGAATTTATCGAACTCACGAATCTGCATCCGACAGATAGTTTGCCTGTCAGCATCATCACTTTCCGGAATGGATCAGCCACCTTTCAGATCGAACCGGTTTCCCAACCAGGTAAAAGACTTGGGCCCGGACAAACGCTGGTAGTATTCTGTGAAAGCTGGTTCAGCCTTCCCGATCGGCTGTACACAGATCTGGAAGGAAAAACAGGTTGTGTGATTGCAAAATCGGAGCCTGCCTTTTCCTTGACCAACCGGAATGGTTCATTGGAGGTTTTTGCCGATTCGGTCGCCTCGGATTCCTTTACCTGGGGACGGGATGCCGGCGATGGACGGTCCTGGGAACGGGTGGCGGTCCCTCAGGCGCATGTGAACCGTTTCTGGCAACCTTCGCCCGACCTGAATGGGAATCCGGGAAAGTGGGCACCGCCGCCGTTACAGAAAATCAGCAGCCGGTGGATCAGGAGACTGTCAGCCACGGTGGGAGTAAACGGGTTTTCTGTTACAGGGAAGATCCAATTCACCGGTTCGGATACCCTCAGGCACACCACCCTGGAAGGGAAACTGGTTTACCGGAATCTGTCTGGTTCACGGCCCGTGGAAGTGTATATCTCTGATCTTAACCAGCTCATTTGTTTTGGTGATTCCGTCGAAACCGGTTTTTCGGATATCAATGCCTCTCCGGGCTCTTACCAATTTATCATGTCGATTCAGACAACCGGTGTAACCGTTGCCAGAGATACTGTGGATGTAACCCTTCCCTTCACCCCGGGAACCCTGAAAATGACCGAAATATCGTCGGGAGCAACGGGTGTTCCGTCCTTTGTGGAATTGGTTAATGACTCGGAGTACCCGGTCTATCCCGATGAGATTAAGATCGGGTGGAAGACCGGGCCCCGCTCATCCGTGTCTCCATCCAACTCCCCGATATGGCCGGGTGGAAGGTGCATTCTGTTGAAAAAGGATGAACCGGTTCCATCGGGCGCAACCGGAAAAGTGATCTGGTGTGCCTCTTTCCCGGACCTTCTTTCCGGATCGGGAACCCTGACACTGACCAGTCCGCAAGGTTCTGTGATCGATTCGGTCTTTCTGCCGCCCGGATGGCTTCAGCCCGGATATAGTTATGAACGGGTCGATTCTTTGGGACTGGTGGACTGGCGAACGTCCCGCTGGCCCGGGGGATCACCGGCACAACCCAACACCTGGCCGGTCCGGTTTCTGGATGTGGCTTTGGCGGGAATGGAAAAGGCTGATGCATTTCCCGATGAACCCTTGAATCTGTCCCTGACGATCAGGAATACAGGCCTTGCCCCCGCAGAAAGACTTCAGGTGAGAGGCTGGTTCCTCTCTGATGCCGGTACAGTCGATTCGCTTGGGATTTGGAATGCTCTGGAATACCTCAATCCGGGTGATTCGGTGGTGGTTCCCTTTTCACTCCGGGCAGACCAGTCGGGTCGTTGCCGGTTTGTAGCTGACTTTCCGCCCGATGAACGTCCATCATCCAATGTAATTGAAATTCCGGTTCATTTTCATGAGGGGATTGGCGTGGTGGTGAATGAATTTCTTTCTGATCCGGGCAAAGGGTCCGATGGCAGAGTGGGTCCGGACTGGATTGAATTGCTGAATACAGGAAGTCGCCCGGTCGCCCTCAAAGCGTGGGCTGTTCGCGATGGGGCCGGGAATCAGGTGTGGCTTGACGAAGAGTTGAACCTCCTTCCCGGTGAGTACCTGGTTGTGGCAGATGACAGCACCTTTTTTTCACGCTGGAAAACCGATACTCTGACCAGTCGGGTGGTGATTCTGTCTGATCGGCTGGATCTGAATGCCGGAGAAGATTCAATTCTGATTAAGGATGAATGGGGATACCGGATTGAGTCGGTGGGTTACCGCCCGGATTGGCACCATCCCGATCTAGAATCCACGACCGGGATATCGTTGGAGCGTAGACGATCGGATCTGCCAGCGGAAATGGCAGGAAACTGGAATAGTTCGGGAGATCAGTCCGGAGGAACACCCGGCAGAAAAAATTCAGTGGCGGCCGATATGCAAAAGCCGGGATCCGGGCGGTTAACCGCCACCCCCAATCCCTTTTTTCCCGATGAAGGTGAAGCATGTGAGATCAGCTGGCGGTTACCGGCTGGTATCTATACTGCTGATTTGCGGGTTTTTGATATCATCGGCAGGGAACTGGATCCGGTCATGCCGGTTGGTCCGGTGGCCGAGAACGGGGTGGTCTTCTGGATGGGCAGGCATCAGGGCCGGCGGGTACCGGCCGGCCCTTACATCATCCTTCAGTCATTCAGAAACCAGCTGACCGGTGAGCAGACCACCAGAAAACTGGTGGTGGTGGTTGGTTGCCGTTTGTAAGCCGGTTTAATCCGGATCGAACCGGCAGAGATTGTTGAACTGGCGGTACCGGTGATTGATATCCTGCATGGTCAGATCCTGCAACCGCTCCAGGCTGAATTTTTCAACCGAGAAAGATGCCAGCGTTGAACCATAAACCACCGCGCGGCGAAGGTTGGCATTGTCCAGTTTTCCCTGTTTGGCAATGTAACCAGCAAAGCCTCCCATAAAGGTATCACCGGCGCCGGTCGGGTCGAAAATATCTTCAAGCGGAAAGGCGGGTGCACTGAAAACTTCATCCTGCGTAAACAGCAGGGCTCCGTGTTCACCCTTTTTGATAATAAGCGTGTGTGGGCCCATGGCCATGATTTTCCGGGCGGCTCTGATCAGGTTATACTCCCCGGCCAGTTCACGCGCTTCGGAATCGTTAATGCTGAGCAGATCGACCCGGGCCAGTGTTTTTACTAGCTCATCATAAGCCCCGGTGATCCAGAAATTCATGGTATCAGCAATGACCAGCTTTGGGTTAATCACCTGATCGAGAACCTGTCTTTGCAGGATGGGGTGTATATTACCCAGACAAACAATATCGGCCTGACGGGCTGCTTCAGGAATAATCGGATTGAAAGATTCAAACACATTCAGCTGAGTGTCGAGTGTATCGCGGGTATTCAGGTCAAAATGATACCGGCCGTGCCAGCGGAAGGTTTTTCCTTCCTCGATGATCTGCAATCCGTTCAGATTGATTCCCCGGTCTTTGAGAAAATCTATATGAACTTTTGGGAAGTCACCGCCAACCACACCAACCAGATGGATATCCTGATAAAAAAACGAGGCAGCAGCGGTGATAAAGGTTGCCGATCCGCCCAGGGCGTCATCAGCTTTTCCAAACGGTGTTTCAATGGTATCGAGGGCAACTGACCCGACGACAAGCAGACTCACAGACGATCCTTTCCAGACTTATAAAAGTTTCAGAGCAGCAAAACCAAGAATCAGCAGGGCTGTTCCGGCTAACAGAATTTTATCGAAGTAATTATCAATAAATGATTTGATTTTCGGTCCGATAAAGTAGATGAACGTGGCGACCAGGTAAAACCGGCCTGCGCGTCCGATGACCGATGCAAATACAAAGGCCGGCAGGGCCATCCCGAAGAATCCCGCCGCAATGGTAAACACCTTGTAGGGAATTGGGGTGAATCCGGCAATAATCACTGCCCAGACCCCATATTCAAGGAAATAATTTCGTGCAGTTTCCAGCATGACATCACCCGGTTTTCCGGCAATCCACCCGATGAATTCCATGATGTAAATTCCGATCAGGTCATAGGCCCACAGCCCGATGAAGTAACCAGCCACGCCACCCAGTACGGAGAAAACTGTGGAAATAAAGGCGAACATATACGATTTCTTCGGTTGCAAAACCGCAAGAGGAATCATGAGAAAATCGGGGGGAATCGGAAAGAAACTGCTTTCGATAAACGAGATAAAGGCAAGCCACCAGCGACTGTGAGCATGATTGGCCTTTTCTTCGACCCAATGTTTCAGGCGGTAGGACCAGCCGGTAAATGAGGACGCAATGGCTTTAATTGGCATACGCTTTTCCAGTCAG
Organism: Bacteroidota bacterium; assembly: GCA_013360915.1. Taxonomy (NCBI): domain Bacteria; kingdom Pseudomonadati; phylum Bacteroidota; species Bacteroidota bacterium. The sequence goes on along the minus strand of JABWAT010000008.1, from coordinate 26,199 downwards.
GATTTCCAGCCGTGAACACCGATCAGCGGCACAAATTTGAACCCTTCGATGGTGTCGGTGTGGGTTCGGTTGTCATCGAGCAGCCTGATTACTTTCAGGTTCTGAATCCGTTCATCACCGACCGGAATGACCAGCCGTCCGCCGGGTTTCAGTTGCTTAATCAGTGAATCAGGTACAACAGGAGCCCCGGCCGTCACCACAATGCCATTATACGGGGCATAGTTTGACCATCCAAGAGTCCCGTCGGCACACCTGAACACCACACGGTATCCAAGGGTTTCAAGCAGGGTTCTGGCCTGGTTCATCAGTTCCAGATGACGTTCGATGGTAAAGACCTGACACCCCATGGTTGCAAGAATGGCTGCCTGGTAACCCGACCCCGTCCCGATTTCAAGAATACGGTCTCCGGGCTGAACGCCCAGTGCCTGTGTCATCACGGCCACTGTGTAAGGCTGTGAAATGGTCTGATTCAGTCCGATGGGGAGGGCCACGTCTTCATAGGCCCGGTGAATCAGTGCTGACTGAACAAACCGGTGTCTGTGAACAGAGGCGATGGCCGCCAGCACACGGTCGTCTGAAATCCCCTTTTTTCTGAGGATGTCTGCCAGTTCCTGTCGTTCACGATTGAAGGCGTGGTCGGCCATTCCGTTCCCAGCTAAAAGACAAAAGCCACAAAGTTACAAATTTCCGGATGGTCTCCCAAGGACGAATGTGGCTATGGCTGGAATTGTAAATGGTTGAAACGGGAATCCAGTCAACTTTACAACCATTCAGGAGGGCTTTCATGATCATTTCCGTTTCGAACAGATAACCGGTGTCATTCCAGTTGAAGCGGGGAAGTGATTCCAGGCGGAAGGCACGGAATCCACACTGAACATCCGGAACAGGATGGCGGCATCGAAGGGCTGTCAGAAAGGAACTGAGCCGGTTGCTCAAACGCCTCTGAACAGGCATGGGCGGGTCGAAACGACGTTTTCCGACAATCAGATCGGTGTCGGGGTACCGGTTCAAATGGGCGATGAAAAGGGGTAAATCATCCGGGTCATGCTGCAGGTCGGCATCCATGCAAAGGACCCATCCTCCCCTGATGTGCTTCAGTCCGGTCTGGATGGCAGCCCCTTTCCCCTCATTTTTCTCCTTACTCAGAAGCAGACAGTTCGGGGGGAATAATAGTTGGCCGGTGCCGTCGTTGCTGCCATCATCCACAATGATCACGGAAATATCCGGGGCCACTTTTCCGATTTTTTCCATCAGATCGGGCAAATACGAGGCAGCCTGAAAGGCTGGAATCAGGATGGTCATCGGCTGGTTGACAGGCATCAGGACACCTTTTCCATGAAGGAAAGCAGTTTCAGCATATCAACAGTTTCGGCCACATCATGGACACGGAGCAGCCGGGCACCGCCCAGACAGGCCTGAAACTCAAGAATTTTAGAGCCAATCACCCGTTCACCGGCCGGTTTGCCGGTTACCAGGCCAATCATACTTTTTCTGGAAAGTCCGACAACAAGCGGCTGACCGGAATGGCACAGGCGAGGCAGGTTTTTTAAGAGTTGATAGTTGTGTTCCAGCGTTTTTCCGAAACCGAAACCGGGATCCCTGAAAACGGCAGGGACACCTGCTTCAAGCGCCAACCGGCACTGCGTGTTCAGAAAACCAGCCACCTCGGCTACCACATCCTGATACACCGGGTTGGCCTGCATGGTTTTTGGGGTTCCCTGTATGTGCATGACAATGTAACCAGCACCCGAGCGGGCCACCACTTGGATCATTCCCGGATCAAAAGTACCACCCGATATGTCATTGATCACGGCAGCGCCTTGCTCCAGACAACGGGCTGCCACTGCTGATTTGGTGGTATCAATGGATAAAACGGCATCAGGACGGTGCTTCAGAATTCCTTCTATCACCGGGAGCAGCCGGTCCGATTCCAGTGATTCAGGAACAGGTGCGGCTCCCGGACGGGTGGATTCTGCACCCAGATCCAGCCAGTCGGCACCCTCGGAGAGTAATTTCAGACCATGTTCAATGGCGGCGTCTGCCATCAGATACCGGCCGCCATCCGAGAAGGAGTCGGGGGTGATATTGACGATCCCCATAATCAGCCGGCTGGTTTCCAGTTTTTTCAGGCTGGTGATGAGAGCGGGATTTTTTAAACGGTCAGTCTTCAAGGATGACCGGAGGAATCTTTTTATTGACTTCCCGCCAGGCGGCGATATCCAGTTCACGTAACCGCTTGTAAGCACTGGTCGCAATGGCGTCTGTCTCATTCTCCCTGTTCAGAATCCGGATGGTGTAATGTTCAACTGCCTTTGCCGTATCACCCATGTTCTCATAGGTGGCCGCCAGGTACATATGAGCATTGGCATTGGGTTTCATTGACAGGTTTTTGTTGAAATAATAAATGGTTGAATCGAAAAGGAACTGATAGTAAAAATTCATGCCCATGAAAAAGACAGCATCCGGATTGCCGGGTGACAATTCCAGCATGCGGTTATAATACTGTCTGGAGTTGATAAACTGACCTTTCAGAACGCTCAGCCGAAAGGTGTTTGAGAGGGCTTCGAGGTAGTTCGGATTCAGTTCCAGTGCTTTAGCGTAGTTTTCGAAAGAGCGGCCACCTTGTAAATCCTCCAGTTTTCTTTCTCCTTCGAGCAGATAGCCCACAAAGTAAAAGGCTTCAGCAGAGAACGGATTCAGCTCGGTCGCCTTTCTGACCAGTGCATTTTGTGTCGGGAACTTTTCATCATTTGGAAACGGAAAGCCCGACCAGCGGCTGATGTGCATTCTACCGAATTGCAGATAGCCCTTGTAATGGTACGGATCAAGAACAAAAGCGGCCTTAACGACGTCTTCCGCATCGGCAAACAGACTCATTTGCAGATAGTAATCGGCCAGTTCATGTAAAAATTCGACCGAGGTCTGGTCCCTTTTTACGGCCTCGAGCAGATAGTAATTGGCGCGGTTGAGGAAATATTTCCGTTTGAGAGAATCAACCACTTCCCGTCTCGATTGGCCCAGACAGGCCTTGCCCAGATAGTGATAATTCCAGGCAGAGCCGGTATCCGCTTTAATCCAGCTTTCCAGTTTGGGAATGGCAGCCAGAAAGTCACCACCGGTGATCAGGGTGCGGGCTTCCATAAACCGGTTTAACTCGTTTTCGTCAGAGGGAAGGGACCGGCTGATTTCTTCAATTAACCGGCTTTTTGAGACTTTCAGATCGGGGTACATGGCCGAAACGATGACATTGCCTGCCTCGACCAATTGGTCAGTGAGCGACAGTCCTGATGGAATATCCCAGCTTCCGTACGTATTTGACTCACCATATCGGGTATCGGTCAGGGTAATGGTCAGGGACTGATCCTGATTTTCGACCAGAGTCACCACAAAGTGGATGTGATTGAAACGGGCAAACTGAATGAGTGAATCGGGATGGGTCCACTGATGGGAATTCACAACCGTCAGGACCGATTCATCCGGAATGGTGTTGATTTTGGTGGGATAGGATTTTCTGAGGACCTGAGTGAGAAAATAGGGAAGCGCCCTGACCCCTGGTTCCTTATCTTTTGAAAATACCGGACTGATAACCACGTTGGGAATCAGCCGCACCGGAGGAAATGCCAACAATAGCAGACTGTAAACGAAAACGCTGCCAAAGACCGAAACCAGCAGGGACCGGATGTAGGTTTTGGTTTTCATCAGTTCACTGCTGAGATACATGTAAGTGATGATTCCCAGCGAAACCACCACCAGAAAAACCAGCACCCATATTCCACCGGGAATGGTGCCGTTGATAATCATTCTGAAGTCGAGCATACTACCCTTATTTCAAATACCGGCAAGCCGGAAAAAATGCAAAGTTACAGGAGAACCCGACCCGATGAAAAAAATGGTTACCTTGGCTGTGCGCTGCGAGTCAGTTTCTGACGGGCCCGCTCATTCCACTGACGAAGCAGCGGATCGGTATCACCACGTGTTTGCCTGAGCATCAGCCGGGAGGTTTCATCGTAGAGATAACCATCCAGTCCAAGCTGATCGTAGAGCGTAAACAACCGTTCGGCCAGATCGGCCCGTTCCAACAGATCCGGGTAACGGGTGACCAGGCGTTTCAGGCTGAGCAGGGCTCCCCCCGGCTGTCCATGTGCTGCAAACCAATCGATGGCGGTCAGGCGTTCCAGATAAAATGGAATCGCCGGGGCTTCTGCCTGTTTTTTCAGTTCCCCGTACGTTATACCCGGCTTAGGGGGTGTTTGTTCCTGAGTGGCCGGTGCGGCAGGAAGCTGGGACAGTTCGATGTGGGTCAGGGTCCTGACCAGATCGGGTGTGGTTTTCGGTAAGACATCTCCCAGAATGAAATAGGCATTGGCAGGGGCCTCGCTGGTTTCGGTCCCCTCGTAAACATACAACCGGGTCCCCGGTTTGGTCAGGATAATCGATTGAGCCGGCAGCTGTTCCCGTTCCTTTAATGGAATCCATTCCGACTTTACCGGGTTCAGAGTGAAGGCCTGACCCGATTCGAGCCGGGTCCAGACCAACGGGTCGGGAAGATTGAGCAACAGAATCAGCAGTGAAAAATAAGCAGTCATTTCACACCTCAGAAATCATAGATATAGACCGAGCCGTTGCCGACTCCGTCATTGATAATCACATGGTCATAGTATTGCTGGACTCCAGAACTGAATGCCGCATCAAATCCGTTGGGAAGCAAGGTGACTTCTACCGGAATCCAGATGGTTGGCTCCCCAAAGGCATTCTTCCTGATAACGGCCTGGTAGTCATTCAGCCCGGTCAATGATTGGGACCTCGGAGTCAGTCCGGTATCCACCAGCAAAAAAACATGGCCGGCTGTACCATTTTGTGCGGTTGGCAGCGACACACCAGGTTGTGTTCCCGGACGCAGATCGACCACAGCACAATCCATTCCCACCGCCATCAGGAAACTGGCGGTCAGAACCACCAGGTCCTCGCAATCCCCACCCGATTTTTCAAGGGTTTCGGCCGGATATTGAACACGGTCGGTCAGAAAAGAAGTGGAGGGATCCGGAACGTATCTCATGGAAGTTCCCAGCAGGGACAAAAACCGTCTGAGACCGGAAAACCGGATTGAGTCACCCACCTGAGCACCGGCCAGACCTGCCTCAATAAACCGTGACTTGCTGAATGATAAAATATCGGGCGATTGGGGTGTCAGGAAAAAGCGAAGCCCCCAGGTATCACCATCCCAGGCATTCCGGTCGTGGATTTCAAGGGCCAGGCTGGTCAGCCTTTCCTCCTTGCCATCACGGACCAGAAAAATATCCAGCTGATCACTCACAGAACCTGTAGGAAAAGAGGTTTCTCCCAGATAGAGATAAACCGGGACCTGCCTGATTTCGCCCGGTTGCAGAACCAGCTGACCCGATTGAAAACTGATGGGTGCTTTGGCCGTTCTGGCAGAAATCTGAACCGCCTCGGCATCTGGAGAGGTATTGAAAAGATCGAGGGTGGCGGCCGGATTGTAAGCGTAATAAGACCGTTTGGCCGAGTAAACCGATGACAGATACGTTTTCTGACTGGTTAACCGCACCGGGTTGCTCCGGAAAGTCGGATCCAGTTTAAACCGGATTCCGACACCAATGCTCTGATTCGGGGTCATGGGATCGGTCGTGTGGGCCTGGTTGGTCAGCAGGGCATTCAGATCATCGGGTGAAAAACGGTCCTTTTTCCAGGCTGCCATCCGGCCGGCAATCACCAGATCGAGAAAGGGGTACACAGGGAAGACCGATTGAATCTGAAAATCAGTGATCTCGTAGGCAGACACTGGTTTTCTTACCCGCAGACCCGATTTCACCGGTTGGGAAAGTCCGGGAAAACCAGTCGAGGCGGTCAGTCCGGTGAACCAGGCATTTTGCATAAATCCACCTTCAATCTGAATCTCCGGCCATTGATACCGGATCCGGAAATCGGGTCGGATGGTGGAAGTGACGCCACTGAGTGATCCGGGGTCCCCTGATTCAAGCACACTCAGTCCAGACCAGCCACCAGTGAGGGTCAGAGATTCAGAAATCCAGGAAAGCCCGCCCTGAAGCACCACCCGGTGAGCAGTGGTGACCGGTGTCTTCCAATCGATGTAATAAAGTCCCGGAGAAGCTGTTTTTAGGATGGGTTCAGGTTCAGAAGCCTCCTGAATGAGCCAATGGGCCGCTGTTTCAAAACGAAATGCACCTGTTTGCCATTGTCCGACCAATGACACAGGCCATGAGTAGCGCAGGACGGACGGGTTGTTTGAAACGGCCTCGGGATCGGTCAGTTCGGTGCTGTCGGGCAGTAAAATCACCTGCTCGGTGACCGGAATCGAAAAGGCCTGTTCATCGTTAAATCTCAGAATCAGTCCGGATTCCCAATTTCCTCCCCGTATTTTTCCATAAAGTGAAGACTGAAACACAGGAACACCAGTCAGGGTGTTTCTGAACCACCAGCCATCAACGCCCAGTTGGTAGGTCGCGGAAGGAACGAGTGAGAAGGGTTCAACCGGCTGAGCAGGCAGCAAACGGGTGTACAGAATCAGACAGGGAACCAGCCACCATTTCATGGTTTGATTCTCCTGTCTATCAGTGTTTGCAGATCGGGAAGGAAAAAGGATGGCAGATTCTTGAACCGGCCTTTTATCAGTTGCTCTACAGTCTCTCCGGCAGCCAGACCTTCATCAATTCTCGAGAAAATTCCTTCCTGATATTCCCGGACCCTCTCTTGCAGTTTTTCCATGCTTTCGGGTTCGGTCACACCAGCCAGCAACGCAGAAACCGTCCTGAAATCCGGATTCTGACAGGTATACCTGATCACCCAACCCCTGAAATAATCGGTGATGGTCACCCGGTGAAGATTCAGAGAGGTGGCGGCGGCAGTAAAGCTCCTGTGCCGGAACCGGTCGTCACGCAGGGCGGCAAGAACCGAGTCGGCCATCTGGTCCGTGGAGGGAGTCTGTCCGGTGAGTCCAAGTTCGAAATCATCGGGCAGTAGAAAGGTCCGGTTCATGATTCTGGCATTCAGAATGGCACGGTCCGTTGCAGCCAGCAATTGCCGAATATTTCCCGGCCAGGGTTGTTGTTGCAAATAGTCCACCAGAGCAGGGGAAAAACGGGTTTCGGGTGATGTTAAAGCCAGCCGGTTGTTGAAAATCAGACCGATATCCGATTTCCGTTCGCGAAGGGGAGGGATGGTCAGTTGTAAGCCGTTCAGCCGGAAGTACAGATCCTCCCTGAAGGTCTTCTGACTGATCAGGGTAGGCAGATGCTGATGGGTGGCCGTTATGATCCGTACCGATACCCGTATGGGACTGACACCACCTACCCGTTCAAAAAGGCCTTCCTGTAATACCCTGAGCAAACGGACCTGAAAGGCGGGAGGTGTTTCACCAATTTCATCGAGAAACAGCGTTCCTCCATCGGCGAGTTCAAACCGTCCCGGTTTGGTCTGAATGGCTCCGGTAAAGGCCCCTTTTTCATATCCGAACAGTTCAGACTCAATCAGATTTTCATTGAAAGAGGCGCAGTTGACGGCAATGAATGGTTTTTTTGCACGGGCCGACCGATCGTGAATAAACCGGGCCAATCGTTCTTTCCCGGTTCCGCTTTCCCCCAGAATCATGACCGAAATATCCGAGGAAGCCACCACAGCCGCCCGGCCAATGAGGTCGGCAAAGGACCCTTTGGGATCGTACCACAACCCATCAGGACCTTCTGTGGGAGCTGGTGGCTGATTGGAAGACATGTCTTCGTAGAAGCGCAATTTGTACTTCAGATCGGTGAGTTCTCTGTGAACCGATGGATCGGGCCCGGCAGGAACCGGATCAGATGAGGGGGCCTTATCCTGATGAGCACCCCGCAGTGCCACATAGAGCCGGTGAAACAGAAACGGAATCAGGGGAAGCAGTGGAAATAACCAGATCAGGGCCGGTACATGATACCCGGTCCATCTGGCAAGAACAGGGACCAGGATACTGCCTGCAACCAGAAGGGTCAGAAACAACCTGTGCTGCCGGTTGGGCATGAAGACGATCAGAGAGGCCAGTGCGATCAGACCCAAGGACGACAGGATCCACACCCAGTCAGGGAGGAACCAGGCCCAGCGCCCGTCACGGACCGATTGAATACTCCAGGCATAGAGCCGTCCGGTGGCCCATGATTCCTGCGTTCCCGGATGAACAACATACGAAGTCAGACCCGGAAGGTCCGCAAAAATAAAATAATCAGCGCTGTCAGGCCGGATTTGTCCGGTGATCAGACCAGTGAAGGAAGGTCCGGTGACAGCCGATTCAGGCCATGGAATCCAAAGATCCCGATTGGCAAGTGACGGATCCGTTCCCGGCAGATTCCGGCAAACCAGACCCCGGTCAGTAACTTTTATCACATCAGGAAATGGAGGAAAAAAAAGCTGGCGGGGTGCGGGAAACTGTCCCATCAGCAGACTATCGGGTGCGGCCGGGGCCAGAACATGCACGTTCTGGTATTGCGTCAGAACAGTATACCAGTACAGATCCGATTCAGGATGAAGAAAATCCCGGGCCGGAAAAGCCAGATCAAAGTAGACCGAACCTCCGCTGACTGATTTAATCTGATCGGTCAGAAGTCCGTAAAACCGCCGGTTTATCGGCCAGGATGAATCCAGCGCTTTCAGGTCGGTTTGTGTGATGGAAACCGGAATGAACGTCAATGGCCGTCTTTCTTCCCCGGTTTGACCCGTGGAATCCGACAGAAAAAACAGAAGGAGAAAACCGGTGGTCCACATGTTCATTTTCCGCTCAGAATAACCGGAATCTCATACCGGTTCCGGTAATAAACAGGAAGCTGAAGGGTCGGTCCCCCAGCCTTTGGTTGAACCGAGAGCGTATCAATCTGGCGGAATTTGCCATTGGCCACCATCAGGTAGTAATTGACCTGCTGGGGCCGGAACCGGGCCGCCAGTTGTTTCAGATAGGGTTTCGGAATGACAATGACCTTGGTCGGCCGGCTCACCCGGATGGTTAAAAATTTCTTTCCTGCTGGCAGTTCTTCACCTGGACCATATTTTTTGTCGGGGACCAGGTGCAGGAAAAAGCTTGCCGGGCTGACCGGTTCTGAAAAAACAAGACGAAGCTTTTCACTGACCGGAATGACCTGGTTGTTGGTCAGATTGGTTATCCGGTACATGGCTGGCAGGCTGATGGTGGTTGAATAGTCTTCGATGGCAGAGGATCCGGTTGCAGTGAGTGTATACACCTGGCCGGTTGGATTGGATGAATCCCAGATACTTAATAAATAGCCAACACCGGGATGGTTTAAAGTAACCGATCCGAACTTAACCGTCCCATAATTGAGGAAGTTGTTTCCATGAAGACGATGCCTCAGAGAGATACCCGTGAAAAACCGTTTGGTTGGAATCAGGTTCGGATATCCCAGGACGGAAATGATCATGGATGAATCGAGACGGGGAAGGTCCTCGGCCTCATCATCCACCAGCACATCTGTGTTTGAAAGGATCAACGGATTGGTTTCTTCCGGATCGTCCGGATCCACATCCACAGGAGTGGAGGACTGACAGGCACTCAGCAGCCAGAGGGCAGTCAGCAGGGGCAGCAAAAGAAGAGTCCGGTTCGTTTTCATGGGTTTTGGTTGTTTCCTGAAACACCACAAGCCGGTTTGATCCGGCCTGTGGTTGCAGGGTTGCCAGTCTGTTACTTTTTGGTGACTTCGCCGTCCTTGAGACCAATTTTAAATTTCTCGCCATTCACGGTCACATCCGGTGTTTCGGTTCCGTTATAGGTGATGGTGATGGTGCGCGTAAAGGTTCTTTCACCTGACTTGTCAGCGCGGCTTTTGGTTTTTGTGATGGTCAGGGTGTAAACCGCTGTTCCGCTTTCCGGCCAGTTGTTACCGTCATTCTTGTTAATCACGATGTTGGTACGGGTACTTGATCCGCTCAGAGAGAAAGTTTCGGTCACTGACTGATTGCGAATGGTCCGTTTCATTTCATGGAAATTGGAACGGGTACCGGTGCCATTCAGGGTGATGGCTGTTTCTGTGGGAAGAAGGCCGGTCACTGTGTGAGCATTATACCGGTTGATTTCTTTATAACGGGTGTTGCGGGTCATGCCTTCGGGTGTGGAAAACACACCTGTCATGCTGCGTTTAAATACCAGTGCGGTCGAAGAACCCTCGACATAATTGTCGGTGGAATCGCCGCTGACGCTTGCAAACTTCCGGTACAGACTGATGGTCATGTTCGGGCGGGTGATCACAGTATCAATGGCCGGTTTGCCGAATTTGCCAACGGAACCTGATTCATAGGCGGCGATGGTTTCCAGTTCACTGAATTCGCCATCGGTATCAGAGGCAATGTCACCGGCAATCAGTTGCACGGCTGTCAGGTTGTCTTCAGATGTGCTGGCATCGTCTTCAGATTTGGTTGAAGAATCGCATCCGGTCAGCCAGATGGCGGTTCCTGCGATGGCCAGGTAGGTGAAGGCAGTCAGAAGAGAAGATTGCGTTTTCATGGGTAACTCCTTTTTGGTTTGGGTACCGGCTGAGTACCGGTGCTGGCCAACCCCATTGAAAGAACCGTGCCAAAGTCTTTATATCATTGAATATCAATAATATAACAATTTAAGATCTTTGCGGGAACTGAAAGGTTACCCGTAAGAAAAGTGTAAGGAAAGGGCAGCCTTACACTTTATTCCTCGGTAAAATCGGCATCCTCCACCTGTTTCCGGTCTTTTTTCCGGAAACCGCTGTTATAGGTCTGATTGGTTTTTCCGGAACGATTTTTCCTGATCATGCTGGCAACAATCAGAACAATGATCAGAAACAGGACGAGTAGAATAGCGACTCGGATCATCATGGTTGCTTTCCGCTGGGTAAATAATATTCCAGACCGCTGTGGGTCCGGTGTAAAATCTGTTCAATCAATTCTTCAAAGTGTGTCTGGTCATTCACAAAATCAATTTCAGTGGTATTGATAATCAATACCGGGCATCGCTGATACCTGAAAAAAAAGTGTGTGTACGCTTCAGAGAGGCTTTCCAGATATGGTCGGGTAATCCGGTGCTCGTTGCCTCTTGCCCGTTTCTTTATGTTCAGCATCAGCCGGTCCACCGAAGATTGCAGATAGATTACCAGATCGGGGCTGGCCACAAAACTCTCCATGACCGAAGCAATGCGGTCATACAGATCCAGTTCCTCCGATTTCAGGGTGGTCATTGCAAAAATCCGGTCTTTTTCGAAAATATAATCACTGACGACATATTCATGAAAAAGATCCAGTTCGGTGATCTTCTGTTGTTGCTGAACTCTCGATATCAGAAACTGAACCTGTGTCTGGAAGGCATACCGGTTGGGATCTTCATAGAATTTTTCGAGAAACGGGTTGTCTTCAAAGGATTCAAGAACCAGCCGTGCATTGATCCGGTTGGCCAGTATATGGGCCAGACTGGTCTTGCCCACACCAATAACTCCTTCAACGGCAATAAAATGCAGGTCTTTCGGATGTTTAACCGGTGGTATCATGTGTATATCGGTTGATAGGGCATCAGTTGGGATTTCATGGATTGGGCAAGAAGACCGATCCGTTCTCCTGTTACGGGATGGACCAGTGAAGCATTCAGATCGGCCAGCGGGACCAGCACAAACGGTCTCTGAGACACTCCGGGATGCGGAATGGTCAGGTCGGCGGTATCAACCACCTCGGTGCCGGCAAAAAGAATATCGATGTCAAGCGTCCGCGGCTCCCATTGCAGACCGGGGGTTCGTTGCCTGCCGGCTTCTGCCTCCAGACGCCGGCAGAAATCGAGCAGTTCCCACGGGTCAAGGTCACTCAGCAGTTCCAGAACCGCATTCAGGTAATCGGGCTGACCTGATCCATCGAATGGGGCCGATTCATACAGGGGACTCAGCCGGTAACTGATCGTGGAAGGGTTTGCGGCTACCTTGGAGGCGGCCTCGTTCAGAAATCGTTCCCGGTCTCCCAGGTTAGAACCAAGTCCGAGGTAGTACCGGATCATGAGCGGCTTTTCCGGTATTCAATCTCGGCGTAGTCACAGACCCCTCCCACCGGTGGATTCATTTTCCTTACCCTGATCAGAACCGAATGGATTTTCAGAAACCGACCGAGTAATTCCACTGCCATCTGATGGGCGAGTGCTTCAATCAGGTACTTTTTCTGCGACAGTATCAGGTGCCGAAGGGTTGAATAAACCGATTCATAATCGACCGTAGCAGTGATGTCATCTGTCATCGCTGCTTCCTCGGCATCCAGAGTCATCTCCACATCGACCTGGTAGCGGCCGCCAATCCGGTGTTCTTCCTGCATCACCCCGTGGTGTGCGTAAAAATCACAATTAATCAGCTTAATGGTGGTCGTCATTGATGATCCTGCTGGTCGTTTAGTGTTTTTCCTGTGGAATGCCACCATTTCTCGAATGTGCCGGTGATCATTCCCCGGTCCAGATTCCGGCTGGTGCTGTCGGTATAGGCCAACTCAACATCCCACCGGAACAGCTTTCCCTGCTCCTGGTCAATGGTGGCAGGAATATATTGAAAGTCTTTTGTTTTTCCATTCAGAAACGCAGGGGTTGAAAAGGCAAACAGAAAGGGATCGCCCGAAAACAGGTCTTCGAAAAAATGGACCGTTTCTTCGCTGGTATAATCGATGGTTTTGGTTTTTCTGAGCCGGATCCCCCCGCCGGGGCTGAAATCAACGTGGCACAGTACCATGGGCACCTCACCCGAATCGGTCCGTTCGGTGGATAGTTGAACGGACAATCCATCCAGGGTGACCAATCCGGGATAGTCCTGGTCCAGGACAAGATTCACCACCGGAAACAATTCGCGTTTTCCGCCGATGAGAAGGTGGGTTCTGAAAAATGTCAGGGTTTCTATTTTCATGGCAGGCTCTGAAGTCTGGTTACCAGGGATGTTTACGTCCGAACCGGGTGTCGAGATCATCTATTGTCATCTTGATGATCACCGGACGCCCGTGCGGACAGGTGTACGGGTTCTCACAGGCAAAAAGCTGATCGATCAGGGCATTCATTTCGGCCAGCGTGAGCGGATCACCGGCTTTGATCGAGGACCGGCAGGCGTAAGAAGCCGCCAGGTTGTGACGCCCCTTCCATTGAAATTCCTGCTCGTAATCCCGGTACTGTGTCAGAATATCCTGAAGAATACGCTGCTCGGTTCCGGGTTTCACATCGGCCGGAACGCCTTCAATCACAACGGTTCGTCCGCTGTAAAATTTAAAATCAAATCCCAGCCGGATCAGGTCATCTTTTACAGCCCGGATGAGTTCAAAATCGGCCGGTGTCAGGTCCAGTGTATGCGGAAACAGCAATTGCTGGGTAAACGCCGAACTGCTTTCCATCATCCTGAGAGCCCGTTCAAACAGGATCCGCTCATGGGCCACATGCTGATCAATAATCATCAGACCGGTCACAATCTGACTGAATATATACTTGTTGTGAACCTGCCAGATCCGCCGGTCCCCGATGGCTGAATTGTCCACTTCAGACGCAAAGGATTTCAGAATATCCAATGGCCTCTGAACCGTGTCTGTCACAGGCAATGGGTCGGGAACGGGAGTCCGGAAGGGAAGGGTGACCACCCGTTCCAGCGGATCCCGGTAGGGAAAATTCGAGATGGGTGATGAAGGCCGGATGCTGTCCGTGGCAGGTCGGTTTGTGAAATCATGCCCGGGAGGTAAATGGGTCAGGCCTGATTCCACCGGAGTCAGATCACGGGTTCCCAGGGCTTTCCTCACCACCGCCATGGTAATAGCGTAAACCGATCGTTCATCATCAAATTTTACTTCCTGCTTGGCCGGATGAACGTTGATATCGACCCGGTGTGGATCCAGATTCAGAAACAGAACATAAAAAGGGAAGGTACCAGCCGCCAGAGCCGGTCCGTAGGCATTGAAAACGGCATGCTGGATCGATTTGTGGATAATCGACCGCCCATTGATGAACAGGTACTGATCGCCCCTTGTTTTCCGGGCGATGGTCGGATGGGAAAGAAAACCGGTTACCGAGACCAGGTCGGTTTGCTCCTCCACCCGGATAAGGTTTTCCATGACTTTGCGACCAAACAATTGCCCGATCCGCTCATTGGCATCGGCAGGTTCCACCGAAAAGACTTCGGCTCCATCACTGATAAGGGTCCAGTGGATCTGATGATAAAAAAGTGCGTATTTCTGAACGGTATCCAGTATATGCCGGAATTCCACCTGGTCCGATTTTAGGAAGTTCCTGCGGCCCGGTGTGTTGAAAAACAGATTCTTGACCGTAATGGAAGTGCCGGGTGCACAGGCCTCCGGTTCAAAGGCCTGAATGAGTCCGCCGCTCATCCGGACCACAGTACCGGTTTTTGAACCAGCCTGCCGGGTTTTCAGTTCAGCTTGTGAGACCGAGGCAATCGAGGCAAGGGCCTCACCCCGGAAACCGAGGGTCCGTATGGCCTGCAGATCGTCGGCCGTGATGATCTTGCTGGTGGCATGGCGTTCAAAGGCCAGTCGTGCATCGTCGGAGGACATGCCCGCCCCGTTATCTACCACCTGAATGCGGGTTTTCCCCGATTCTTCTATGACAACGGTGATCGAAGTGGATTCGGCATCAATGGCATTTTCAATCAGTTCCTTCACGACCGATTCGGGACGCTGAACGACTTCACCCGCCGCAATCTGATTGGCGATGGCATCCGGCAGGATCCGGATCCGGTTAACAGCCATAATTAACTGCGCCCGAGCAGGTAAAGGAACATCCAGACGGCTGCTATGAACAGGACCAGGTTGCGGATAAGACCGGGTGGTCTTCCTCCATCCCGGAGGCTGGTAAAGCGGATCCGGTGCTCCTTCTGAGAGTCATCTTTGGACGGATCATAATACCGCAGCGGCAAATCGAACCGGCGAACCGGGGGGCGTTTAAAAAGCATGTTGAATACTGTTCCTGACTGATTCAAATCTACTGAAATTATTGACAGTTAACAACTCAGAATGGCCCGTTGGTTCTCTTCCTGGCATCCGGGTTCGCAGGAAAGGGGAATTTAACAGAAAGGGTTTCGGTTATCACGCTGGCGTATCTTTGCAAAAATTCTGGAAATCAATGAGTAAACTCGGTACAGTGGTCGTGGGAATGAGCGGCGGGGTCGACAGCAGCGTGGCGGCGGTCCTGCTTAAGGAACAGGGGTATCAGGTGATTGGGATGACCATGAAAACCTGGGATTATCAGCTGTCGGGAGGAAACACCGGCAAGGAAACCGGGTGCTGTTCCCTGGAGTCCATAAACGACGCCCGCAGCATTGCAGTCCATCATGGCTTTCCTCATTATATAGTGGATTTCCGTGGTGATTTCGGCGACGAGGTGATTGATAACTTTGTTGGTGAGTACATGGCCGGCCGGACACCCAACCCCTGCGTTCTCTGCAACACAAAGGTGAAATGGAATTCCATGCTCAGAAAGGCCATGGCTCTCGGCGCTGATTACATTGCAACCGGACATTACGCCCGGATCCGTCATGACGACGACCGAAACCGTTGGATGCTGTCCCGCGGCCGCGATTCGAACAAGGACCAGACCTATGTGTTGTGGGGAATTTCTCAGGAAGCCCTGTCGAAGACCTTGTTGCCGCTTT
Organism: Bacteroidota bacterium; assembly: GCA_013360915.1. NCBI lineage: Bacteria > Pseudomonadati > Bacteroidota > Bacteroidota bacterium. The sequence continues at coordinate 10,564 of JABWAT010000008.1, read as the reverse complement.
CCGGTCTGACCAAACCTGAGGTCCGTCAGCTGGCCCGTGAGTTCGGTCTTAAAACGGCCGATAAATCAGAATCCTATGAAATCTGCTTCATTCCAGACAACGACTATGGACGTTTTCTGCGTGAGAAAGTCCCCGGACTCGGAGACCGGCTTTCCGGCGGACCGGTTAAAACGGAAGGCGGAGACGTGGTGGGTCATCATGACGGGTACCCGTTTTATACCATAGGTCAGCGGCGGGGATTAAACATCGCTGTTGGAAAACCGGTTTATGTAACCCGTATCGAACCCGACACCAATACCGTGGTGGTGGGGGAGGATCAGTCTCTGCTATGCAGCCGGCTCATTGCCGGTCAGATCAATACCATTGCCTGGGATCAGATACCCGATGGGGGAATCCGGGTCGAGGCTAAAATCCGGTACAAGGATTCACAGGAACCGGCCACTCTGACTCCATTACCCGGGGGAGGGGCGGAAATCCGGTTCGATCAGCCAAAGCGTGCAGTAACCCCCGGTCAATCCGTGGTGTTTTATTCAGGAGACGATCTCCTGGGTGGTGGAATAATAGAAAGGGCCTTTATTCAATGAATATCCGCGAAAATCCGTTCATCCTCTTCATGCTGGGCTGGCAGGCATACCTGTTTATTGTGCTTCTTGCCGTGCTGGGCATTCTCGGGGCTGGCAAGTTTGTCACCTTTCTCCCGGAAAGCCTCTCGGCAGCCATGCTTGGTGCAGCCGCCGTTCTGATGATATTCCGCATCATTGTCCGGTTGCTCTGGTTCCGTTCCTGACCGACACAAACTTGTTGCCATCCTTCTTCTTGCAGGTTAATCGGTTTTTACGCTTTATTATCTTAGGTGATAAAGAATTATCAGTTTGATAAATACAGTGGAAGCGGTTGATGGTCTTGTTCCAGTGACAAGTGTGACGACCGGATACCTGATGTTAATAAATGGTCAGGTATGGTCATTTTCATTGACAAAAAGCGTGCAAATCAGGCTCAAAACCTTCTCATGTCACAAATTTGGCCGGATTAAAAGATGATTTAATTGACTTTTTCCTGACCTTTTTCAGCTGGAACGGGTTGACACTCCGTAAAAATTTTCACAATATTGTGGAAGCCTTTCCAAGAAAAGTTCCATTTTTGGGGTGTAGACGGTATGGGAGTGACAATTTATGACATCGCACGTGAAGCCAATGTTGGGATTGGCACGGTATCACGTGCACTGAACAACCATCCGAAAATCGCCGCTAAAACCAAAAACCGAATCCTCGAAATCTCCCGCAAGCTCAATTACCAGCCACACGTCTATGCTCAGGGGCTGGCCAAACGCCGCACCAACACCATCGCCATCATCATGCCGTTCTTCACCAATTATTTCCAGGTGGAAATGCTGCAGGGCGTTCAGGACAAAATGGCCGAGCTGGGATATGATATAATGTTGTATGGTGTTAATCAGATCAGTCAGGTAGATGAATACCTGCGCCGGGCCATGCAAAAAGGGAAAGTGGATGGGATTCTGTACCACTCCATGAAAATGGCCCCGGGATTTGAGGAAAAACTCCGCGAACTGAACATGCCGACCGTTTTGGTGGATACCTACCATCCCGAATTCGATTCGATCACCGTTCAGAATGAAGACGGTGCCTATGTGGCCACCAAACATCTGATCAAGGCCGGGTATCGCAAAATCGGCATGCTGAATGCCTCGATGGAATCCGAACCGGCCCGGATGCGGTACAACGGATACCGCAAGGCCCTAGATGAAGCCCGCCTGACCTTCAATGACCGCTACTTTAAAGTCAGTAAGAATCTTAAAAATGACGGATTCAACCGCGAAGCGGGCTATCAGTCCATGATGGAACTGATTGACCGGAACCGCGAGGATCTGCCGGATGCCGTATTTATTTCTTCGGATATTCAGGCCATCGGAGCCCTGAATGCCCTTCGTGACCGGAAGCTGTCTGCTCCGGAAGACATCGCCATCATCGGATATGATGACATTGAACTGGCCAAACACCTCGGACTCACCACCATGCGTCAGCCCATGTATCAGATGGGGGTATTGGCCGTCGAGAAAATTTTCCATCGTATCCAGAATAACGACTTTCCACCTTCCCACACAACCTTCTCACCAACCCTGGTGGTCAGGGAAACGTGCGGAATGGAAAAACAATCTGTTCATGCCTAACTGTTTAATTAACCGTGGAGTAAGTGTCCAATGATTACCAAGCGATTGGGACAATTCATCCTGGCTGCTTTAATAGCAGCCATTTCATCCCCGGTGTTTGCTCAGACCGGAAAAATTGCTGGAAAGATTACTGACCAGCAATCCGGCGAGGAACTCATCGGAGCCAGCGTACTCGTTGTCGGAACCAGCCTCGGTGCTGCCACCGACTTTGAGGGGAATTACAATATCCTTAACGTTCCCCCGGGTGTCTATACCCTCCGGGTTTCCTACGTGGGATACTCCAGCAAGACCATCAGCAACGTGCGGGTCTCCATCGGACTCACCGCCCGAATTGATGTGCAGCTCAGTGCCGAGGTTCTGGCACTGGAGGGGGAAATTCTCATCACTGCCGAACGCCCGCTGGTTCAGAAGGACTTAACTGCATCCACCGCCATCGTGTCGGGAGATCAGATTTCGGCCCTTCCGGTAACCGAGTTGGCTCAGGTCGTGTCGCTTCAGGCTGGTAACGTCAACGGACACTTCCGCGGCGGTCGTACCGGTGAAGTGGCCTATATGATTGATGGGGTACCCGTAACCGATAAATTTGACGGATCCGCAGTCGTTGATGTGAACAAAAACATCGTCAGTGAGCTTCAGGTGATCTCTGGTGCATTTAACGCTGAGTACGGACAGGCCATGTCTGCGGTGATCAACGTGGCTACCAAGGATGGTACTAATAAATATGAGGGATCGGCTACGGTTTATTATGGTGACTACATCACCGGTAATGATGACATCTTCCCGAAAGAAGATTATTTCAATCCCTTCAATATTCAGAATTATGAGGGAACGTTCAGCGGCCCGGTTCCTTACACCAACAACAACCTCTATTTCTTTGCGGTTGGACGGTTTGTCAATTTCGGCGGCCATCTGTATGGAAAACGGAAATTCAATCCCGACAATTTCTTGGCACAGGACTCCCTTGGACGGGATGCAGGTTTTCAGTCTCTTGGTGACAACAAATATGTTGCCATGAATAACTCCAGCCGGATTTCCGGGCAAATGAAACTGACCTGGCCCGTTTCAACCAGTATCAAAACCTCGGTTAACTACATGTATGAGGATCGGCAATGGAAAGATTATAACCGCTTCTATGTTTATAATCCCGATGCCATCCGGACCAATTACCAGACTTCTCATACCATGATTTCCACATTGACCCATACACTCACTGCCAGCACTTTCTATACAGTGTCTGTGAGCGGATTCAACAAGTTTTTTGAAAATTATGTGTATGATGGCCTCAGCTCAAAATACGTTCATCCTTCACTGAATAATCAGGTTGCCCCTTTCACTTTCTCGGTGGGTGGTGTCGATATGGGCCAGTTCCAGCGTGAAAGCCGCAGCTTCTCCTTCAAATCTGATTTGTGGAGTCAGGTGAACAATGAGCACCAGATCAAAGCTGGTTTCGAGTATAAGTACCACATGATCGATTTCCTATCACGGACGGTTCTGCCTGTTTCTTCGCAGGAAAATTTTGCACCTACCGTGGGGAACAGCCCTTACATTCAAACCCGGTATGATGGCAATAACACATTCAATACCGATTTGTATGAGCGCTCCCCGCAGGAATTTTCGGCCTACATTCAGGACAAAGTGGAGCTTGATAATTTTATCCTGAATATCGGAATCCGGTTCGACTGGTTCGATGCAGCAGGAAAGGTTCTGAATGATCCGACCGATCCAAGTATTTACAACCCGCTGAAACCCATCAATATCTATAATGATCTGAATTCGGATGGAAAGATTGACGACAGCGAGTTCAGTGATGGAAATAAAAAATCAGTGGAAGCCCGTGAGAAATACTGGTGGAAGGATACTGAAGCCAAATATCAGATCAGTCCACGGATCGGTGCCGCCTTCCCGATTACCGATCAGGGTAAGATTTATTTCTCCTACGGTCATTTCTACCAGTTCCCGAATTTTGACCTTTTATACCGCAATGCCAATTACAAATTCGGACTTGGCAGCGGAAACCAGGGTGTGGCTGGAAACTCCGACCTGAAACCGGAACGTAACGTGTCGATGGAAGTGGGTCTGAACCAGCAACTGACTTCAGACATGGCCCTCGATGCCACGGTCTATTTCCGCGACTATCGTGATCTTTCTGGTACCCGTGCCGATGAAATCATCATGTTTGGCGGTACCCGTCAGTATTCTCAGCTGGTCAACTCTGACTTCGCTTTCATCCGCGGTTTCATCCTGACCCTCAACCAACGGATGACCGATGGACTGGGAGTGACCCTTGATTATACCTACCAGATTGCCAAAGGAACGGCTTCCAACCCCGATGCCGCCCGGAATGCCATTGCCGGTGGTCTTGAGCCAGAAGTGAAACTGGTTGCCCTTGATTGGGACCAGACCCATACTGTCAATGCTACCGTGAATTACAGCCAGAAAGACTGGGGTGTTTCCACCATCATGACTTTTGGCAGCGGTCAACCCTATACCCCGCGCACCAGCCAGGATGCTGCAACCATTCTGACCAACAGTGAAATCAAGCCCTCCAACGTCAACGTGGATGTACGTGGGTATTATAATTTGGGAATGCCTGAAGGGTACGGAAGCATGACCATATTTGCACGGGTCTATAACCTGTTCGATACCCTGAATGAATATGGTGTCTTTGATGACTCCGGTCGCTCAGGCTTTACTGTAGATCAGCTGAATGCAGAACGGTTGAATCCAGATCTGAAGGGTGTGAATACATTGGATGAATGGTTCACCAATCCTCAGAATTACTCAGCACCCCGCCTGATCGAATTTGGCGTGACTTATAATTTCTAACATCTCCGGAGTTTCTACATGAAGAAATTAATTCAACTTTCACTTTTCCTGGTTGCAGGTCTGGTGATTCCCTTTACCGGGATGGCTCAGACAAGCGGATATGGAAATGCAACCAACCAGAAAACCGGAGTTCACTCAGGTAATCTGGTGAAAACCGTTTTCAGTAATGCCGGTGTCATTGGTCAGCCTTCTTCCGGCGGACCTCGGGGCGCCTGGATTTATGATAACAACGGATACATTGGTGATATCTCCCTCATGATTGGTGTCGAAGCCAGAATGAAGAACGTCACACCCAATGATCCGCTGATCAACAGTCTGATTGCCTCTAATAAGGACAGTATCTATCACTCTGTGGTCATTTCAAACGTTGCACGCCCTGCAAAGGCACAGGAACAAAGCCCTGAGGGATTGCCCTGGACCTTCCAACCCAAGCCTGGCTATGCTAACCGTGATCAGGGAGCCATTGCAACCAGCATCAATCCAAGCACCTGGCCGGCAACCTGGCCCGATCGTGATGCTTCCTACAACCGCAAATGGAATGGCTATTTCGGGCCTTTTGCTGGTGCTGATCAGGAATCTTATTTTGTCATGGATGATCATTCTGATGATGAATTTAATCGGGCTCCCTTCAATCACGTTCCCAATTCTGCAGAACCTGCCCGCAAGGGAATGGGACTGGATGTGAAGGTTCGTGGTTTGCAATGGGCTCAATTCCTGGCTCAGGATTGCATCTTCTGGTTATACGAAATTAACAACACTTCCACCATGGACTATGAAAAGGCCATTTTCGGTCTGATCTGCGGTACCTATGTGGGAGTAACCGGAACCGATGATGCACCTCGTGAATATGATGACGATGCCTCTTTTTTCGATGTAAAAAACAACCTGGTTTATTCCTGGGACTACCCGAATGATAACAGACGTAATCCGAATTGGGTGGGTCGTAAAGTCGGCTATGTTGGCTACGCCTTTCTCGAATCACCGGGCAACCCCTTCGACGGAATTGATAATGACCGCGATGCCAGCAAAGCATCACCGCAGTTTACTCCATCCGATTTTGACACAACCAAAATTATTCAAAGCGGTGATGTGCTGATCACCATCAGCCGCGACTCGGTGTTTGTAGCTGCCTACAATAAAAAAATCCCGGTATTTAAACGGACTCAGGTCACAGTACCTTCCACCCCGTTTTCTCTCACCACCCTTGGTATGAAAACCCCGGTGAATATTGTTCCCGGTATCACACGCCTTTCAGAAGGTCATCTGGTTAAGAAGACCGTTCCTCGCCCGGGTGGTGTTGGAACCTATGTGACCGAAGTGATTGCAGAAAATGCCTTTGACGGGGTGGATAACGATTTCGATGGTCTCATTGATGAGAACTATTTTGTTCATTATCGTCAGTTTAAAAAGGATCAGAATGACAACGTGCTGTTCGATGAAATTGTACCAACAGCCTATGTCAATTATAAAACCGGTGCCGGTGGCGCAGATCTGCTGATCGATGAACGTCGGGATGACGGAATAGACAACGATCGGGATTGGTCTTCTCTTTGGGATGATGTTGGAGCTGATGGTGATGCTGAAAATATTGATAACGGTCAGAATGACGGAATTCCAACACCAGGAGAACCCAATTTTGATGCGTTGGATGTGAGTGAGTCCGATCAGATTGGACTGACCTCCTTTGAATATTTTTCCCCTGCCAACGACATTGACTTGAAGAATGACGAAACCTTGTGGAATCGCCTGCGTCCCGGATTTTTCTCCGTTCCAGAAATATTTGTGAACGGAAAAGCCATTCGGGGTGAAGATGGTGACTTTACCTTTGGGTCTGGCGTATTTCCGCTTCTATCCAAACAAACCGAACGGTTCTCTTTTGCACTTTTGTATGGAAGCGATCTGAAAGATTTTTATAAAAACAGGAAGGTCGTCCAGATCATCTATGACGCCAACTACCAATTTCCTACAGCTCCCCGGAGACCCCTTGTAAAAGCAGTGGTTGGTGATAAAAAGGTTACCCTTCATTGGGGACGTGAATCCGAGGCTACGATTGACCCGGTATTGAGAATAAGGGATTTTGAAGGGTATCGGGTCTACCGTTCCCTAGATCCTAACTTTGAAGATATCCGCACTATAACCGATGCAAGCGGCGAGGCAGTTGGCTATCAGCCGCTCGCACAGTTTGATATCCCAAAAAATGGTGTTTCTGGCTACTTTATTCCGTCCAATGATGATTTCCAGAGTGCATCTGGTTATTCTTACTATTTGGGGGATGATGAAGTTGGTTTAGCTCACTCCTTCGTGGATGAAAGTGTGGTCAATGGTGAAACTTATTTCTATGCAGTCGTGGCCTATGACCGCGGTGTTGACACTGCAGGGATTTATCCGTCGGAAAACACCAAATTTATCCGCCAACTCTCAAGCGGGGAATATATCACGGATATCAACACTGTTGTTGCAGTACCAAACCATCGGGTCGCTGGTTTTGATTCTGAATCAACCTTTCCGGTTACCAATATTGGACGTCCCACCAATTCAACTGTAACGGTTAAAGTGGTCGATGATAGTCGGCTGATTGATAATGCAACCTATCAAATCACTTTTAAAGACATTTCAAATGATGGAGTGTCTAACGATGCCGATACTTTAATCGATTCCAATGATCCATCTGAATTGATTCCCCTTACCACTTCTTATACTGTAAGAAAAGAAACGGAAGAATCTGAATCGATTCAGTATGACGGTTCGGGACTGATTGCCCTTTCTCGCACCGGTCAGCGACTGGATACCACTACTCTGGTTGTGAAGGATCCTTCAGGTGTAATACTCCCACGCAATACCTTCCGGGCTGATCCAAGGACAGGTCGGATCATTGCCATAAAAGGGGTAGACTTCCCATTCGTAGCCGACAAGGTTTATAATTTCACTTACAAAGCCTTCCCTGTTTACGAAAGCCCCTATATGGCCAATAATCCGGCCTTTGATGAAACCAACTTCCGGTCTAATGCAGATGATGTCACCTTCGATGGTGTAACACTTGCGTTTAAAAATGACTGGCGCAGGTATGACTCAATCAAAAACGTTCCGATAGATTCAGTGCGCATTGGTTCTGAAACCGGATTCTTTGGTGATACCACTTCGCTGAAATTGTCATTCTCGAAGGATGTGGTAAAAGCAGGTGCCAATTTTGTGTATTACACATTCCTGCCGAATACCTACGAAATTTCCTTCAGTGATACGGATATCAGTAACAGCACCGCAGGCCGTCTGGTAACGACCAACGTTCCATCGAGACCTACAAAATTCAAAGTGGTCAATACCATCACTGGTCAGGATGCACCATTCCTGTATCTCCCTCGTTCAGGAAATACAACTGGTGCCCTTTCGAGAGGGGATCAGGTTGTTCTGCTTGATTTGCTGCCACAAAAACGTGGTTACAATTCGCCCAACAACTATTATACCCTCAATGATTCTCTGCACCTGTTGGTGGCATCCTTTCTGATGACAGGTTCTTACAACACCACCATCACAAGTTCTGCCATGAAACTGAAGATCACCTTCTCGAAACCGTTGTATTCAGCAAACGTGTTCGAGTTTACAACCAAGGCGCCCAAACTGGATGCCGAATCAGTGGTCAAACAGGAAATGATGAAGATCAAGGTGGTTCCGAATCCGTATGTGGCCATGTCGAGCATTGAAAATCCGCTGCCGCCCAACGTAACAAGCGGTCGGGGTGAACGCCGGATCGAGTTTCGTCATGTTCCGAATGATGCCAAAATCTACATTTTCACCACGGCCGGTGATTTGGTCCGTACACTGTATGCTGACGGATCCATCTTCAACGGGTCGGTGTACTGGGATCTCCGTACGAAGGAGAACCTGGATGTGGCAGCCGGTATTTACTTCTACGTGGTAGAATCTAAATACGGCAAAAAAGAAGGCAAAATCGGGGTCATTAAATAACCAGGAAGGTTGATTAAACTATGAAAACACGTTTCTCTTTCATTGGACTTGCCCTGATACTGGTCACCTCGGTGGCCATGGGCCAGTCAAAAGTCGGGACCAGCACCGCCACCTTCCTGGGTATCGGTATCGGTCCGGATGCCATCGGGATGGGAAGTGCCGTTGTGGCTTCCAAAACCGGTGCTTCATCGCTGTACTGGAATCCGGGAGCTGCCGGTTCCAAGCCCAGAAATGAGGTTTATTTCACAAAAACAAACTGGCTGGTCGGTTCAAAGTATGACTGGCTGGGTGCCACCATTGCGGTAACCGATGCCAGCGTGATCGGTCTGCAGTTTGGCCGTCTCAGCTATGGCGAGGAAGAAGTGGTGACTGAACTGGATGAGGATGGAACCGGTGAACGGTGGGATGCCTCTGATCTGTTCGTCGGGGTGACTTACTCTCATGCACTTACCGAGCAGTTCACACTGGGTGGTACAGCCAAGTACATTCGCAGCCAGATCTGGCACGAAACGGCCAGTGCCTTTGCTCTGGATCTCGGACTTCTCTACAATTTCCAGTGGAATGGTCTGAAACTCGGAATGTCGGTATCAAACTTCGGCCAGGACATGCGCTATGAAGGCAAGGATCTTTTCAAATCTTACGATGATGATCCATCATCCTCAGGAAACAATGGAAAGATTTCCACCGCTCTGAAAACCGAATACTGGCCATTGCCGATCTTTTTCAGGGTCGGACTCGCCATGGATGTGTACCGGGATGACATGAACAGCCTGATTATTGCGGCGGATGCTCAACGCCCGAGTAACCACAATGAGTCCGTCAACATTGGTACCGAATATGGTTTCAATGACAACGTCTTTCTGCGTGTGGGTATGAAGAATCTGTTCCGTGGTGAGTCCCAGGAAGGACTTGCATTCGGAGTCGGAATCGCCTATCCGATCTTTGGGTATAACCTGAAGTTCGATGTTTCTCACTCACAGATGGAACTGTTTGATGGTATCACAGTCTACGGTCTCAGTCTTCAGTTCTGACCCCTGAATACGATTAATTATGAAAAGGGCTGCCAACCGGCAGCCCTTTTTTTTTACCTGTCAGGTATCTGGATGAACTTGTACCACCATTCCTTTTAGAGGCGAAAAAGCGGACCTGACTGTGGACGGACTGTTCTGTAAAGGAGCGTCCGTTCTATTAATGAAAGATGACCTCCGTCACAATCTGACCGTCATTTTAAGGTAAAAGTGACACAATCTGACAGGGTGCACAAAAAAGTAACCCGACAAAAAAGCTAAATATGTATTGATTTTATTCAGTGGAACCGCTATAATTACTTTCATAGCAGATGTTGCTGCTATACCATCACAACCATCTCATAACTTTAGGAGGAAGTTTATGAAAAAAACTTTACTGCTCGGAACAGCTCTTCTCGTTTCTGTTGCCGCCCTTGCCGGTAACGACGGGACGAAGGCTGTTGCAATTGCAGATAAAGGTATCTCCGAAAGCGCTTACCGGAAACCAGTTTTCCAGAAGCCGACGGAATCCATCTACGTGGGAAATTCGGCCAACGCCTACTTTGCCCAGTCTGCCGGT